>CAZSOP010000018.1:0-18949 GCA_964608385.1 uncultured Cytophagia bacterium | reverse complement strand
GAATTTACAATCTTCTCGGCCAGCAAATCTTCCATAACCGGCTCAAAACGCAGATGGGTGGAAATCAGAGATGGCGGTGGAACGGCAAAAATCAAAGTGGTGAGCCCGCCCCCCCTGGAACATATTTCTTCAACATTACAACATCCAGAAACGCAAATTCTCCCTATCCGATGAAGGGTAAATTCATTTTAATAAAGCCTTAACCGGACAGCCTCGGCAAGCGTTTCAGACGCTGCTGTCAGCATCAGTGCAGTAGAACGATTTTTTTGCTTTCTTCTATACCCGAAACCTGTAAACTGCAAAAATAGGTTCCTGTAGAGACCGGACGTCCTGAATGATCTTTGCCATACCACCTTCGCGTATAAAGACCGGCAGCCAGCTTCTCGTCAACCAGTCTTTTCACTTCTTTACCCTGAATATCATAAATAATCAATTCTACCGAATGTGGAGAGGCTTTTGTTTCGATTAAAAACTGAATGGTTGTGAATTGATGTTTCCCGGGCATAAAGGGATTGGGAAAGTTTTGTGCCATACTGGTACGATTTCTGTCAATCCCCTGCGGCAGCGGTGTATCGATAATTTTAAATTCTTTTAAGAGCCACTGCTGCGGATCGACAATAATTTCAACGGGCTCCTGCTCTGTGGTAAAGCTAAAAGTATTATCTCTGCTGTTGATCGACAAGGTATGATTGATACTGTCCTGCCGGGTTACAATTAAAACGTCAAGTGGAACATTAAAAACATACTCTCCCGGCTGATGCTGTTCGATATTTAATACCACTAAAAATGACCCTTGATCAGTCATGCGAAAATCCCAGGAAATGCGGAAATCCGGATGCCCGGATTGAAAAACCCACTGGTTAAAAAATCCGGATAAATTTTGTCCGCTGATGTATTCACACAGCCGAATAAAATCATCTGTAACCACATTACCGTAAGCATATGCCCGTCCATACTCTTGCAAACATCTAAAAAAAAGCTGATCTCCCAGTTTAAATCGCAACATATGCAATACCCAGGCACCCTTGTTATATGTTGTTGCTCCCCAGGCAAGCTTTGGATCATAAAGTGGAAACACGCCATCGTTACCCGTCTCTGCGAAATAATCTCCCGCCAGCTCACGCATATATGCTTTAAAAAAGTTCTTTCCATTGCGGTGTTCAAAATAAAGAGCTTCAGAATAGGTTGCAAACCCTTCATTGAGCCATAAATCCCGCCAATCCGCCAACGTAACCCAATCTCCCCACCATTGGTGCGCTAGTTCATGAGCAACGATATATTCATATCGCTTGTCTCCGGTTATCAATAGCCCTCCCATTGATGTCATGGTCTGGTGTTCCATTGCCAGACCGCGATTGGCAATCTCAACCATGCCATAGGATTTAAAAGGATAGTCGCCAAAAACCGACTCGTAAAAGGAAAGCATATCGGGGAGCATTTGCCAATCGCGTTCTGCCTTTTGCCGGTTCCGGGAAAAAACCCAATGAACAAGCGGGATCGTATCACCTGATGCCGAGATATAGGTTTGCTCGAAAGATTCATAGTCAGCAACGCTGATGGCGACGAGATAAGTAGCAATAGGATAATCGTGTTGGTAAACAAAAGCCCGGCTGTTATCGGTTTTTTCAATTCGTACCCTCCGACCGTTCGAGATGACAACATGATTTTCCTCAGAACTTTCGAAACGCATGGATAGCGTTGCTTTGTCTTCGGGACGATCTTTACAGGGAACCCAATAGCGCAGAGCGGCAGGATCAACGCGATTTATTGCCTGGCCGACGCTATAAAGGGAGGAACCGGAAATAAAAAATCCCCCTGTTCCTGAATTGGTCGGAATACCATGATAAATGATAAAAAGGCAAAGAGTGTCACCGGGAGAAAGGGTTTCCGGCAAATTGATTTGCAGCTTGTCACCCATATGCACAAAGGCGGTCGTACGATCATTTACTCGTATCGTATCAACATTCAGCCCAATCAGGTCCAGCTGTAAAACCTCCTTTTGGGAAAGCATTAAGCACTTTATCTCAACCGCGCCATCGAGTTGTCCGGTTTTGAAATCAAAATAGAGATCGATATCATAGTGTAAAACATCAATAAGCGAAGAATCCGGAGAAAGAGAATAAGAACCTTGGGAAAAAGCGACACCCGGCAGATGCAGCACAAAAACAATAGCGAGTATCTTTAAATGTGGTTTAAAAGGAAAGACTTTCATCGCTTTCTGTGAGGATCCTTCAAGGTTAACATTACGATTAGCCCAATACCGATCACCCCCAACCACAAAATAAGCACAGCATAATCGATTGCCTTGCTGAAAAACAGTTCAATCACAATCCCGATTATACTAATAAGGATATAGATCATTCCACGCTTGCTATAACGATCCATTTGGGCAATCTTGTTCCATAAAGTCAAAAATCAATCCCCGGTGGTTTTGGCTTGAAGGTTCCAGTGCCTGAAAATCTCGTATATTGCAATACCAAAGGCCACAGAGACATTAAGAGATTGCTTGAGTCCCCGCATTGGAATTTCTATCGCCAGATCTGAATGTTGTATAACGCTTTCTTTCACGCCTTTAAACTCATGCCCCACCACAAGGCATATAGGAAAGCGATAATCTGCAAGCCTGTAATCGACACTACGGGTGGTGTGCTCGAGGCTGATGATCTGATACCCATTTTTTGATAAATCCTGAACCAAATGTTCCGATTGCTGAGTATAAATCCAGGGTACAGCCTCCTCGGCACCCAGACTGGTTTTGCGTATTTCATCTCTCGGCGGTTTTGCGGTAATACCGCACAAGTAAAGTTTGTGCAAATGTACACCGTCTGCTGTGCGGAAGATAGCGCCGACGTTGTGCATGCTTCTTATATCATCCAAAACCGCAACAGCCGGCACGCGATCGATATGCTTCAGCTGTTCAATGGTCGGGCGAGTGGATTGAATTTCATAAAACGAACGTTTTCGCAAACCAAATCCCGGGTCATCTGTTGAAAATATCTTTAAAAAAGGAAATGAGGCGATGAAATAAGTGTTGAATGCGATTTATGAATCCTTTCGGCTTTGGTGTTAATATCCGCTCCCTGAGTTCGCGATAGTGAAGATAATCCTCCTGATTGAGGGATACCCGGCCGTTATTTTCATGCAACTCTATCTCGAGCTCGTTTAATTGGTTTTCTTCGGTTGGTATCATACGAACATCAATCTCGGACCAACCCAGATCCTTACAGGCCATCAATCGTCTGTAACCGCTTAAAAGCTGATACTTTTCGTTGATCACAACCGGTTGAATCAGCCCTACTTTTCGAATAGAGTCGACTAGAGCATCCAGTTTGATATCAGAGGTGCGGATTCGATCACCGATGACGATATCGTCTATTTTAACTTTCATGACATCCTCCCAATATCTTGATAAAGATGAAAAGCTACATTCTAATATACTTTAAGATGAGTAGAGTCTCAATAAAAATTTTTTACTTTTTCGGAATTTTTATACATTTTATATTGTTAAAACTAAGAGTTAAGCGACAATTTAAGTAACAGTGAATTTTACAGCCGATATAACCGGACCTTTTTCATTTAAGCATAAAACGGAAAACAGGATTGTTATCCGGATGCCTTCGTATTGCATGCCAGAAAAATGCTGGACAAAGATGATTGTTTTTATATATCAATAAAAACCATGGGAAAATCTATGAGAATATTGCTGACCTTTAGCAGTGGGTATGGAACGACAAGGGAAA
This sequence comes from uncultured Cytophagia bacterium, assembly GCA_964608385.1. Lineage (GTDB taxonomy): Bacteria > Zhuqueibacterota > Zhuqueibacteria > Residuimicrobiales > Oceaniaggregativiventaceae > Oceaniaggregativivens_A. The sequence continues at coordinate 15,209 of CAZSOP010000018.1, read as the reverse complement.
TCTCGGAAGAAATCTCGAAAATTCTAAAGGGTGAAAAAACCGAGGTTGATGTCCAATCAATAGATAACGTACAATCAATCGAGTCCTATGATTGTGTCATCGTGGGAAGTTCGGTGCGGGCGGATAAACCGTTAGCCAATGTACGCGATTTTTTCTCCATCAATAATATTGCCCTTGGCAAGAAAAAGGTCGCTGTTTTTGCCGTTTGCTTGCTGGCAAACAACGAGGAGGGCCGGGAAAAGGTCAAGCAGGAGTATCTGGCACCCTTTCTCGAAAGATATCCGGGAATCCACCCGATAGAGATTGAGGCCTTTGGCGGCAAAATTGATTTTAACAAGCTAAACCCGGTCATGCAATCTCTGATGAAAAGAGTGCTGGAAAAAACCGGACTTCCCACGGAAGGAAGTATTGACACCCGAGATTGGGATTTTATTAAAAATTGGGCAAAAAAAGTCAAAGAACTGTTAGATGCATGAAAATTATCGTTGAAAAGCCATCAGAAAAATTCCTCAAAGAAAAAGACGTTTTTTTATGGCCGATCTGGCAGGCAGAGCCATCCACGTTTCCCTGGCATTATGACGAAACTGAAATTTGTTACATCCTGGAAGGCAAAGCCAAAATAAAAACCGACAGCGAAACAATCGAAATCAAAGAAGGTGATTTTGTTCGTTTCCCCGCCGGATTGTCCTGTACCTGGACAATCCTTGAGCAGGTACGCAAGCACTATAATTTTCTCTAGGCGCTCTCTTCCCGCTTTTGGAAACTGATCTAAACACCCCCGCTGCCTGCCAGGAGCATGACGAGGGATAGAACGATCGTTTTATACTGGACAGATTCTGCCTGAAAGATTATGCAGTGGCCTGGAAGGGAACTTGTAGATTGGCTTGCTCCATGATGTAACCTGTCGATAACGGTCCATTGGCTTTGATTTTCTTCATAGCCTGGGCAAGATTTTTCACCGGCGTTATACCAATTTTGTGGACAACGTCATCCGGAAGGTCTGATATCAAGTATATATTGACATTTTCAGCTTTGGTTTTAATGGCAAGTGCAGTATGTGCGTTGACTTTATAAGATTTTAACAATGCCTCCGCCACCTCTCGGGATGTAGAATATTGCAAATAGGGCAGAATTGTGCCGGACCCAATTCCTTCATCGCAAGATGCATATAAAACGACATGCCCGTTTTTTCGAACCGCCTTGCATGCATGGTGAAGAGACTTGTGAGACTGTACAAAATTCACATCCGTTGGATACCCCCCGGCACTGGCGACAACGATATCCGCTCGCTTTCGAATTGGTATACTGTAGAGCTTTTTTACCCTTGAACAAAGTTTATTTTGAACCTGCAAAACAGGTCCGCTATCGGCATAACGTATCATACCGCTGTTGTCGAGTACAACCTGAAACGACAATACCGGAGGCAAAAAACCCAGAACCTGTATCAAATCCTGTTGTACGGGATTGGTATCCAAATTACCGTCGTGGCAACCATTATGAAACTGACCGGTTGTTCTGTCGATCGTATAACTGTGGTTTATCCGAATGGTCTCATATCCCGCGGAGCCGGGCAAAAGCATTTTAGCGCCTCCCCCGAAACCGGCAAAATAATGGAACAGAATACCATTTATGGTCATAATAAAATCCGCCTCCAGCAGCAACCGGTTTAACCATATCGGCGTACCAGCCCTGGTTTCACCGACATAGCGAAGAATGCCGTCGTCATGACAATCATGTTGAATAACATTATATTTTTCAACAATATTTTCACCCAACAACGCCTTTACGGCGCTAGCGGATTGTAATTCGTGAGTGCCATTCGCGATGAGAATCCTGACCTTGGTTTCGGCTGAGGGAAAAAGCGTTAACACGGAGGGAAGAATCGATTTTATTTTACAGCGCCTGGTATGATCCGGAACAATGACAAGCACGTTGGCCGGCGTTGTTTTAAGGTTATCAATAGAGGCTTTGGCCGTTTTAATGGCATTCTGAATAACAACTTTTTCATCAACCCTTTGTGACGGTTCTTGTAATGTCAAACGCCGCCATTTAATTTCTTCGGGCAGTTCGACGTTTCGTTTTTCTTTACCATATGATAAAAACATAAATTATTCCATATGCCGTCGCGATAATCTTTCATTTGATGAGCTGCATTCGTCTTTCTTCAATATTACCATCTAACAGCATTGTATAAAAATAGGTCCCGGAGGGTACGGCAATTCCCCGGTGGTTCCGGCCGTCCCAGTGAAGTGCATATTTACCCGCCTCGAGGGTTTTGTCACAAAGCATGTTGACCTGTTGCCCCCTAATGTTATATATAATCATTTTTACATGGCCGGCTCTATACATGGTGAAGGGTATAGTCGTGCTTGCATTAAACGGGTTTGGATGATTCTGCTCCAGAACAAAAGCGTGCGGTATTTTACTTTCGATAGGTTCGACCGGCCCGTGATATGTCAGGTTGCCATAAACATTGACATTTACCAGTTTGTAGTAATAGGATTTGTTCAATTCGGGCGGCACATCTTTATAGCTGTATTCTTTCTTTTTTACAGAATTCATTTCACCCGGAATAATGGCTTTATTTACCTGTTTGAAAACACCGTCCCTGTGTTCAGATCGGAATATATAAAAGCCACTGTTGTCGGATTCTCCAAGCGTGGCCCAATGAAGATAAACGTTTGTATTTTTCTCCGATGCATAAAAATCAGCCAGGTCAATGGAATGCTCGGAGCTCGATGAACCTTCATTTCTGATGATCCAGTTCCCCGATAACGGGGTATCGTCACCTTCTCCGCTTGCGCGATAGGTTGCCTGTACAGCACCCTCAGGTATAGATAACTTTATACGCTTCAAATCCTCCCACTGCATCCGCAGCAGTGTTCTCCAATCCTCTTCTACTGTCCAGAAAACGTCATCATCATTTTGATCTTTGCTCACTTGAATAAGATAACGATTTTCAACAAAATTAAAACTGCTTTTATAGACAGGTTGAGAATCCACAGACCAGAGCAAATCCGGATGTATAGAAGTCTCGGACCCAACAGGCTGATACAAGAGCGAACACAAAAAAGATTCCAGCCAGAGCGATGCCGGTTCCGGACTCTTCAGCTGCAAATCCAGAACAAGTTTTTTATCCGGATTGTTTTCATTGCGCTTGAGAAGACGCACGAATAACAGTTTTCCGCTCCCGGGCCGAAGTTCAAGCCGCTCGGGAGCCACATCATCCAATAACCAGGCAACAGCTATCCCGGTTGGTGAAAAAGCCTCTCGATAATAATCCGCATAAAGCGTGGATTTTTCCACGGAAAATCCGATACGACCAAAGTTCGAAATTTCCCAGCAAAGTGTAGCCAGGCGAATCCATTGATCATCTATCATCAGCCCGTTTCCGGATTCAGGGTTTGGACTGTGTTCTGCAGACAGATAAAAACGATTAAAAGTCTGATTGATTTCCGTTTGGTAGACAAGGCTATCGAGATGGATGGATTGTCTGTCCAGAGGAAGAGCTGTCAAGCCCTCTCCTTCAAAAAAAATTTCACAACTCAAGCTCTTGAGACGATGAGACGAAAAACCATCACTCGTCTTCATTTCGAGCGCAGCTTTCACGATGCCATATCTCACCGAGTCGTTTCTGCATATTCTCAATCTGATTTGAGCGCTGTCTGTAGGGACTGGTGTCAGGATAACGTTTTTCGCTTCAGCGATTACATTTTCCTCACTGGCCGTCAGAGTTGTTCCGCTATTACCGTTTTCAAATAATGCAATTTGTGTGGTCAGGGAATCAAAATCAATAAGGGTCTGTCCGGTTTCCCGGATAATAAATTCCAGAGTGACCAGTGTTTTCCATTGTGAGTCGATTAAAAAGCCATTCCTGAATTCAGCGCTTCCGCTCAAGACATTTTCGTCGTATACGCCAATATTGGCGATGATAATACGGTAATACCGGGTATTATTTACAACCGTACGCATATATCCAATTTCCGGACTGATTTGCCAGTTTATTGCCGGAGTCGGCGAATCGGCCAAAAAACCGGAATCCATATAAATATCCGCGGTTAATGAATTTAGAAATTCAGGTTCGCCCACTGCGCTCCGGACTTGCAGATCAGCATGGAGCTTGCCATTGACGCTGAGATCGTTTCTTACTTCTGCCAGGCGAATATGAACGGTTGCCCGGACAAGTGAAGGAAAAATCACCGGCAAAAAGACAAACCAAATCCATATTTTTTGTCGTTTACGGGTCATGGGATCATAAACTGTAGAATAAAAGACACAGTGGAGTCCAAACGCCCCACCAAATAGTTGTAAAGGTTGTTACTGAACATCAATAAGTGCAATAAAGACAATTATATGCTAAAAACGTCCGTCCGCTGGGGATAATATATTCAAAAGGTGTGCCAATGAGGGGGAAAAATGCCCTTTTCCCGGGTATCAAATGGAGAAAGGGCATAAAATTTAGAATCAGGATGCTAGTTTTGCTCCAAATATCTTGTCCAATCAGGATCATAGAGCTCACCGCGTGCAGTGGAATGCACCAGTTCCAGGTCGCCAAGGTCGCGACGATCGACAAAGTAAAATTCCACACCTCCCTCTACAGAATAATAATACCATATCTCGTATGCCTTGGTATCCGCGGAGAAGGGGTGGCGGTCGACTTCATCGGGAAAGCCGTAAAGCAATACAATTCTACCCCTGTCAGTCTTCCAGCCATCTCTGAACGTGCCCTTGAACTTTTGATTTGCGTAATTGGCCCGGGCCAGATAATTTCGTTTAAATTCGTTAACAGGAGTACCCGGCGTTTGATCGCGACTGGCCCAAAACTCCTTGATAAACTTGCGCTTCCCTTCCAGATTTAGCTTTTTGTAAGTCTTGCGTTCTTCTTTTGTATTCATATATCTCGTATAGTCAAACTCATCATCAATTTCATCCTCGTCCATCGAATCATAACGGTCTGCATCGAGACCAGGACTGCCTTTTTGAGCCACCTGTGCCGTCTTTTGGAATTTTACACCGTCCTCTTTAAAATCGTCTTCGCGGTATACAAAGAATCGTCTGGCGGTAACCGCCTTTTGCCCGCTTACAGGGTCTTCAACTTCCAGGACAATCTTGTAAGGACCCGAAACCAGGGTTGCAACATTAATACCATTCACTTCAACTGCCGACGCTCCTGCTTTGTGTTTATCCAAAGGGCCGGCTTGCTTGACCACCTGACCATCGGCGTCATAAATTTTATAAGCAACCCTAAATTTATCCTCATCCGTATCCGGGTCTTCACTGAGATTATAAATTTCCGAATACATGTACAATATTGGAATACTCAATCCGTACATTCCGGTCGGATGCGGCATTACCTTGAAATTATTTTTTGTAAAAACACTTTTTGTCGTGTCACGTGAAATTCCGGAACTGATTTCAATATCGCTGATCCGAAGCTTTCCGGTTGTAAAACCGTTTATGTCGACAGGAAATGTGTGCTTTGAAAAGTGGGTAGAATTGACATCCTCTACATTTATTTTTACATCGTACGTCCCGGTTTCAAGGACGAAATTATTAATAAAATAAAGCCGCTGATAAATACTGATCTCTTCCAAACTGTCTGCATAATTGACACTTTTCCATTTTTTCATCGACTGCAGGGAATCTTTGGAAAAAATCTGAGCAGTAACGGTAAATTCCGCCTTAAAACGATCGTCATCTTCAACATAAGCGAGCATACTGCGCGGAAAGGTACCATACAACTCGAAAAAAGTCAGACTGTCAGCAAAGGGGAAACGGGAATAATCCAGCGCTACCGGAATCTTATCGTTGTTGTCGGCCTGGCTTGTGCTGTCAGCCGTCTGGGCAAACAATACTGATCCCGGCAATAAAGCAACCAACAACAGACAATAGACAATATATCGTAAAAACATAATTCCTCCTTTTAATCCTCTTGTTGTTCTGCCTGGCTGGAAACCAATTTTTCTTCTTCTTTTTGGAATTGAACAGAAACAACTTTGGAGACCCCTTCCTCCTGCATCGTAACACCGTATAACTGCTGTGCTGCTCTCATGGTAAGTTTATTGTGTGTAACCAATATAAATTGTGTTTCCTGAGCATAATCTTCAAGTGCCGTCGTATATCGTCTGACGTTCTGGTCGTCAAGTGGAGCATCAACTTCATCAAATATGCAAAAAGGGCTTGGTTTAACCAAATAAATTGCGAACAGTAGAGAAATCGCCGTCAGGGATTTTTCCCCGCCTGAGAGCAGTGTAAGCGCGGATAACCGTTTACCACCAGGAGTAGCATAAATATCAATGTCTGCTTCCAACGGATCAATTCCCTCCCGCAAAATAAGGCTTGCCCTGCCTCCCTCGAAGAAAGATTTGAAAACCTTGCTGAAATTTTGTTGTACGCTTTCAAATGTTTCCAGAAACTGTTTTCGTGCAGTCTGGTTGATCGTATCAATGGTATGAACCAGGTTCTTTTTCGCCGAAATCAGATCATCTTTCTGATTCTGTAGAAACTCCATTCTGTTTTTTTCTTGCTCATACTCTTTTAAGGCAAGCAGGTTTACCGGTCCAAAGTCCTTTATACGCTCTTTTAGCTGATTCATCTTTTCCGACATGTCATCAATCGGCAACTGATCATCGATTTCTTTTCGTTCCAGCGGATAGTCGTATTCCTCTTTCATACGAGACACAAGGTTTTGTGCCCGCATTTTCAATTCAGAGACTCGTAATTCATGATGATGGATAGATTCGGAAAGCTCTTCTGCCTTGGTACGCGCCTGCCGGATTTGTCTCTCCTGATCTGCAATTTTTGTATTGGCCTCATATTGTTCTACTTCTAATGTCTCAATTCGTTCCCGGATAATATCCGTCTTCTTTTTCAAACTCTCGATTCTGTCGGTATATTCAGCATTGACTTCCTCAAGTTCGCGGGCTTCCCGTTCAGCACTTTTAGATTCCGATTCCCGGGTTTGAATGAGACTTTCGGTTTCAGAAATCTGCCGCCTTACAGAGTCTTGTTCGCGTTTTAAGGCATCAAAATCGCTTTGTTCTCTGGCCAGGTCAACGCTAGCCGTTTTAACCTTCTCGGCCATAGTGTTGAGCTCTTTTTCCAGGCTTTTAAGCGTTTCATTCTTTTCCTGTGCCTGTTTGGCAAATTGCTGCCGCCTGGCTTGTTGATCCTCTGTGCCATAATTCTGTTCTTTAAGGTTTCGGTCCACCTGACCCATCTGTTCAAGCAGGCGTTGTCTTTCACTCGTGCGTTTTGCCTTTGCTTCTTTAAGCGTTTGTTCCTCGAATGTCAACCGCCCCAATTCGATGCGCTTGGCCCCCAACTCTTCTTCTAATGATTTTAGTTGCGTGTGCAATTCCTCGGCATCGATTTTATCTGCATGAGCTTTCTCCTCAAGTTCAGACATCACCAGCAAACGCTGTTCCCGTCGCTTTTTGATCTCTTCAATTTGGGCCAGCAATGATGCCAGTTGTTCCTGACGCCCAATGAGCTCTGCCTGTTGTTTGCTTTTGGCGCCGCCGCGAATCAACCCCCAAAAGGTCAACACCTCACCCCCCAACGTCACCAGATTAATGCCGTATTGTTTTGCATCATCGAGTATTCGCGTTGCTGTCGCCTGATCCTGGACAACCAGAAATTTTCCCAATAACGCCTTTACCACTTGCTCAAACTCGGGTTTATAGTCCACCAGTTCATTCGCCCATCCGATAACCCCCAAATCATCCAGCTGCGGATGACTGATAAAATCAAAGCGTAACTGCTGAATGGGGAGAAAAGTGACCACTCCCTTTTTGTCTTGCTTGAGCATTTCAATGCCGGTCAAGGCCCGGTCCGCATTGTCCACCAGTAAGAACGTAGCCGCATCTCCCAGTGCAGCGCTGATAGCCGGACGATAAGATTCATCAATATGAAGGATGTTGGCAAAAGGACCAAAATTTTTCAATTCTTCCGACTTTGTCGTTAACAGATGACGAACGCCGCTAGGATAATCCTCGAAGTTTTCGATTAACCGCCTGATCAAGGCTGCCTGATTGTTTAAAACCTCAATTTTGTTTTCATCTTGATTGTCAATTTTTTGTAACCCTTCGTAAGATCGCAGGGATTCTTCTATCTGTTTTTCCTTACTCTCCAACTGTTTGCGTTTTACATTCAGGGTTTGATTGTATTTTTCCTCATCCGAGCGAACCTGAGTCAAACGATTTATCAGATCCCTGTTCTTCTCTTCCGCCTCATTATCTTCCTGATCCAAGTGTCCAAGCCGGCTGCTGAGATTTTCTTCGTTAGCCTTTAGTCGCTCCCCCCTGTTTTGCAGAAGGCTGATCTCTTCAGTAATTCGTAAAACATCCTCTTCGTGCCGGCGCACCTGGTTTCTCAAAAGATTGTATTTTTCCCGCACGGTCTGATATTTTGCATCCAATTCCTGATAATTCAGTTGCTTTTCATCAAATACGCCCTCGAGCCCGCTCATACGGGTTGTTATTTCTTCCAGAGATGCTTTCAGCTCTCCGGACCGCCTGTTAAAATTCTTTTGTTCGAGAAGATATCTGTTTTTATTTTCCTCCAGTGAACGAAGGCGCTCCTTGTTGACCAAAATCCGTTCATCGAGTTTTTGAATCTCCTTTTCAAGCGCATTCAATTCCATTTGCTCAGCGGATAATTTTTTTTCAAGACCAAGTAACTGACTGCGAGTCTCTTCATATTTTGCTTCAAAATTGGCAAGAGTGGATGAGGACGCTTCACGGTCGTCCCGCACAAGTTCAAACTTGGTTTGCAGCTCATTTAAAATTTTTGAATACTCCTGTGTGTTGACCTGAATCTCAAGATCGCGGAGCTCCCTGGTCATTGTCTGGTAGCGTTCCGCTTTGCTGACCTGGCGTCGCAAGGAACGTACATTCTTCTCGACCTCAGACATGATATCTTCAATCCGAATAAGGTCTTTTTCAGTTGCCTCAAGCTTTCGAAAAGTTGCTTTTCTTCTCAACTTGTATTTTGTTATACCCGCGGCTTCTTCAAATATGGCCCGCCGTTCATCTGCCTTGCCATTTAGAATCTTTTCCACTTGCTGCAGTTCAATCACCGAATAGGTCCCTGGTCCGACCCCGGTATCCATAAAAAGATCCAGAATATCCTTAAGACGACACACATTGCCGTTGATGAGATATTGACTCTCGCCGGATCTGAACAGACGCCGTGTAATAACCACTTCAGTATATTCTATGGGTAAAATATTTTTATTGTTTTGAATGGTCAGGGAGACTTCTGCCATTCCAACCGGTTTGGCGCTTTCGGAACCATTAAAAATAACATTTTCCATTCGCTCGCTTCGCAAGACGCCGCTTCGCTGTTCCCCCATTACCCAACGGATGGCATCGACGATATTGCTTTTGCCACATCCATTCGGCCCCACAACTCCGGTTATTCCCTTGTTAAACGAAAGTTGTACCTTGCGCGCAAATGACTTGAAACCAATGATGTTTAATTCAGATAAATACACGTTTCCCGTTTACCAGTTATATGAATATTTGAGCAAAGTCTATAAAAATACGACGTACATTAACAAAATGCAAGCAGAAATTCCAAAGATCATGAACCGATCATCATTAAAAAATAGCGGAGGTATGAAATAAATGCGCTCTGCATATGCAAGTAATAGCCGGCAGACAAAACGAACAAAACAACAACGGCAATGACCACACTCGTTTGGAGAAAACTGAGCTGTAAAAACAATCTGAATCCCCTAAAATACCTGCCGATTGTCCACAGCAGAATTACAGCGAGATATATGTTTATAAACAGATGAAATTCTTTTGCCTGGTAGGCTTTGATGAATACAATAGCCAGCGGTAAGGTAAACAATAAATGAGAATTTATCCAGACACAAAAAGAAAAGGTCTGCCGAAAATATATCGCCCTCTTTGTGATGAAAAAATAAATACGCAATAAAATGGCTGAAAAAACAATCCCGGCAAACAGAACAACAAAAAGAAAAAACAACAGCCAGGGCGGATGCCAAATCAACTGAATGACCCGACGCTGCAATTCCGCTTCCGAGAACAAATAAATCAAAATCTTCCCCAAGAGAAAATTGTCTTTCAAACAATATATCCAGCTGCTGAAAATAATCGCAAGAGATAAAACCAGAGTCGTCCCGACGTAAAACGTTAAAAATGCATTGACCTTTCGATTTTCCTGCAGATCAACAATAAATCCATGCGGAAATCTATATACTCTTTTTAAATAGATTTGCAGCCGTTTGTCGTTTTTCAATGCAAGTAAAAATAAAGCCAAAAGAGCCAGGGCCAAAAGCTGAAATAACAATGAAGCTTCTAAAGGTACATCCTCATATAAAATATCGATCAGCGAATGACCTGAAAAAAATGACCTGACCACCTGAAAGGCCGGTCGTTCGACGCCGTCAGCATTGATCAAACCGGTAATATGTTTATCCATCCCCGCCCCGGCTCCCCAATAAGAATAGTAAGCGTCCCCGTACCAGTCATAAATCGGACTAGCCAAAAGTCCGCCATTCCAGGAGCGTTCTGAAAGCTCGACAAAAATTTCACGTATTTTATGAGCATGATGCTTTTCAAAATAGCGATGACCTTTCTCTCCGATTTCAACGGCGACGACGATACGCGGTAAAACATTCCGCCCCAGTGAGGACAGTGCCGCCTCGTCCGGCTGATTCTTTTGGTCGACAACATCCACAATATAAAAATCCGCTCCCAGGGATGGCGACGTCGCCGGTAGTGCCGGCGATAAATAAACCGGACGCCCATCCCAGGACCTGAGCTTCCCGACCATTCGCCTGACAAAAGATTGAGACAATGGATGACCGGATGCATACCCATTCCCCAGGCCCCAGGCCAGAACGCTGGGATGAGCTTTAAACGTCTCTATGAAACGATGCAAATGATTCTCAAAAAGCCGGATAAAAGGTTGCCGCTTCAGAAAATCGGTTGGAATATCAGCAAGCGGAAGTTCTACCAGTGCGTACAATCCCAATTCATCACAAACACTCAAAAACCGAGGCAAGGGATAAGAGGCGTAACAATAGACGGTATTGGCGCCCATTTGCTTGATCATTCGCAAATCATCAAAAAGACGAGCTTTCAGCATATCGGGAGATAATCTGGCCAGCTGTTTATCCAGCACATAACCGATGGCTCGTATATCTTCCGGAACCTTCAGCTCATTCGTTGCTGGCACTCCAAAATCGACGCGAAACACATCGCTCTGATCGTCCCGGTTTTGCTGCCATAATCGAACCTCAAGTGTATAAAAATGCGGTGAGCCGGGCTGCCACGGATAAAACGGCACCGAGACGTTGCTCAGTCCCATAAACTCATCCCTCGCTGCCGGCGAAGAGATGGTGTGCTGCTGTTGCCACAACGGCCGCCCGAATCGTTCCGTTAAAAGTTGTATGCTTGCAACCACGGCTTTATTTTCCGGCGAATGCAGCTTTAGATTCAAATCAAAGGTGAGACGATTCCCGCTGATCTCGATCGAATCGAACAATACAGCTTTGGTAAAAGGTGTTGACAAGGGGACCAGTTCCACCGATCCCAAAACACCTTTACCATGGATTGGCAAACCGTTTAGTCTTGCCTTTAAGGGAATGGTGTCTCTATAATCCAGACGATTGTCAACCTCAATGGAAAGTTGATTTTGTTTGTCTGTAAAGACATTTTCAGCCCCCGCTGATAGCGTAAAAGGAAAACGGGCCAAAACGCGGCCGCCGATAAATTGATGATTCAAATAAACAGAACATTGTCCCTCAATACCGCCAAAGTGAAACAGATAATCATCTGCGGATACAGAGGAATCGACTTGAAAAGTCTTAATCAGAGTAAAATGACCGACTCGATCCAGATATGCGGGTAAAACGACGATCTCCCGGCTATCGCCATCCATCGCTCTGAGTTCCCACTCGCCATCAAGTACGATTCCGGAAGCCGGGCGTTCAAGCTGAACCCTGCTAAACTGCAAAGATCGTGACAAAGCAAAATCGCTTCGGCCTGGTAAAATCATGAACAGCAAAAGAAACGCGAAGAGCCGGTTAACATAGCCGGACAGATTGTAATACTTTATCTTTTTTATCAGTGACATTTTTTCTCTGGCCTTGAAAATATAAACCCAATATAAGGACTTTATTTACTGTTGTCAATATTGTGTAACGCAAAGATACTAAATCAACATTTTGGTCTGAAAATTGCATAAAACAACGGGTAAAACCTTACAAATGATATTGGCCTTGTAAATCCTTATTTCACGCTTTGTTAAACTTTAAGTGTGGCATGCCGTATCGAACAATCCACACAAATGCCACAATATTGAGCAAAAACGAGAGGGCGATTTAATGAACAAAAGCAATTTTATATTTTTTGTGCTGACCATCTTGCTGACTCTGCAATCCCTTTCGGCACAACCCGTTCACCGCCGTTTGTTTTATTACCATCCCTTAACAAATGCAATACCCGCTGAAGGAGAACAGATTACAAATACCGATGGAAAATTCATCTCGACTACCGGGTGGAAGGCTACAAACACCAACAGCCAATTAAAAATAGACTTGTCACAGCTTATTCCGTTTGAAGGCACGCTCATGCTAGATGTCAGCAACTTTGATCCTGCACATCAGGCCACAAATTTAAAGCATCAAATTATCAATTTGTATTCAGTCATACATCCATCAAACAATAAATACCTCTTTCAAACCGATAACGCCTGGTGGAATATTCGCACCTATCATAGATACTCCCTGGGCGAGGGCATGGCTGGATTTCGCTTCCAGTCTGCTCCAAATCATATCGATTCCCGCACAACTGACGATGTCATGCTCAAAACCATATGGGATTCCACCAAAACATACACCTTTAAAGTAACCTGGGACCATAACGATATATATTGTTTTGTGGACGGAGAGCTCATTTCAACACTCCCTCATGAGAACCAAATCCGGGCTTATAAAATTATTTTGCTCGGCCGGGATAACCTTATATGGGGTTACTGCGGACAACCCGGTCCGGTTTATTCAAATCTAAGAATTTATATAGAGGGCGATCCTCAACCCGATGACGACCCTCCAAAGGTGGAATCAGTTGCCGTCGCGTGTGTCAACAAGGTCTATGCATCCTTTAACAAAGCGTTGGATCAAAAATCAGCTGAAAATCTTAACAACTATAGCATTACACCAAAAATTAAGATCCTTAAATCAAACCTTTTGAAAGACCTTAAAACCGTTGAATTACTGACCACAGCTCACAGATTAAATCGCTTCTATTCCCTGACCATTCAAAACCTTAAAGATCGGCTCGATACAGCTGATGCCCTGGAGGACACAACGATTGGCTATCAATTTACCAGGGAATTCGTTGTCGATGGCATAAGCAGAAAAAATTACTCGATTAAAACAAAACGAATTGGTGATCCGGTATATAGCGACCGGCCTTATCTTATCACCCAGCTGCCTGAAAGCCTCAACCAATTGACCTGGATAGAGACGGCCAACAACGACAAAGACCTTTTCGGGTCGGAATTCATCTCCTTCTATGTTAATAAAAGAGTTACCCTCTATATCGCTTATGATACACAATATACTGACTCTTTACCGACATGGCTATTGCAGTGGCAAGAAACCAACATGACCATAGAAAGCGAAGACACCGCTTATAAAATATACAAAAAAGAGTATAATCCCGGCACCATTACGCTTGGCGCCAACACGGGAGGTTCATCCTCCAGCATGTATCTGATTTTGATGGATAATTATACGGATGACATTTCTCCATCGCCGCCCGAAATTATCGGGGTCACAAAACCAATGGTATTGCAATAAAAAATCATGAAAATTTTTCTGCCAACCGGACAATCGTAGCTCCCCAGTTGCCCCGTTCACCATCAAGATGATAAGCGTCAACACCCGGGGTCTTGTCCAATATAGCATGCACGGTTCGACGCAGGGCCCCTGTGCCTTTACCGTGAATAATACGGACACGTAAAATATTTCTCTCACGGCACGCTTCCAGATAGGTTGGAACCAAATCTCCAACTTGTGAAGGTTTAAATGTGTGGAGGTCAAGAATACCATCAATCGGCATCTCTATTGGATCATTCATGATTCTTATTCTCCGAACTCCTCTTGCCAGGCGAGAAAAATTCTTGCCTGTCTGGCTCCATACCTTCGTACCCGCTCCAGGACATCATCGGTTGTTTTTTCGATCCATAATTTGTGAAAAGATTTGGAAAAAAACAAATCAGCCCAGCATAGAATCTTTTCTTCTATGGACAGAGGAACCATGTCTCTGGCCGGTAAAGGAAACTGTTTTGCAACAACCTCCTCTTTTGTAATGCCGACTCCGACATGGCTTTCACTTACCAATGCATGCTTTTCCAATCCTTCATCGCGTAAGAGCATACTTCCCTCGACGCCGTGGCAGATATAGGGCTTGTCGCCGTAACAGCCGATCTCTTCCGCCCTGACCCGAACGATTCCAATATCATGGAGCATGCCGGCCTCTTCTATAAAGTCCAGTTGTGTTTGATTCAGACCTGCCCGCCGGCCTGCTCTCAAAGCTTTCTCGGTAACCAAAACTGAGTGATGTGTAAAAAAACGATATGTTGTTGAATTCGGCGATATGTATTTGTGTATGATGCGAAAATAATCAATCACGGCTATTTCTACCTCTATATAACGTTTTGATTTTTTCTTTACATTGTATATTTTTTCCGATGGAGGACTCGTCTATGACTAGAAAAAAATATCCCGCGGTTAAAAATTTAAAAGAACAGCAACACAAAAAAATTGTCAAGGAAATTTTTACCACCATAACACCTAGGTATGATTTTTTAAATCATCTTACCAGTCTGGGGTTTGATTACTGGTGGCGCAAAAAGGCGGTGCAAAGCATGCGCTTCGGTCAAACGAACCGTTTGCTCGATGTGGCAACAGGCACTGCTGATATTATCATCCGGGCCCGTAAAAAATATCCTCACATAAAAGCGATTGGGGCAGATATTGTTTTCCCGATGCTTAAAAGAGCACAAACCAAAACGAGCGCTGCAGCGTTTTGCCGGGCAGATGCCTTGAGCCTGCCCTTTAAAGATAGTTCATTTGATGTCACCGTCATTGCATTCGGCATGCGAAACATCACCAACCACAAAACGGCCCTGAAAGAAATGAAAAGAGTAACGTCAGACAGGGGTAT
>CAZSOP010000017.1:0-19128 GCA_964608385.1 uncultured Cytophagia bacterium | reverse complement strand
GGGGAGGCGAATGATCATCTGATTATAAGCCTGACGGTTAACGACGATTTGACCGCCGTAACCATACCGGAAAAGGGTGAATTTACGTTTAAGAACATAAAACTCGAATATGGTAAAAACGTTCTGGTGATCCGCGCCCTCGATCCTGCCGGTAAAACCGTGGTTCTGGAAAGGCTGGAAACTCAATTTGGATCGCCGCGGCTCGATTATCTGGCCAGAGATTTTACCCGTGGTTCCAGAGCAAAAACAAAACTCGCCCTTACGTTTGATGGCGGCGCCGGCAATCACGCCACCGTACCCATTCTCGATCATTTGCTGGAAAAAAATATTTCCTGTACCATGTTTCTTACCGGTAGATTTATACAACGGTATCCGGACCTGGTTGAACGCATGATTCAGGATGGTCATCAAGTGGCCAATCATACCTGGAGTCATCCGCATCTGACCACGTTCTATGAAAACAGGAAACACACCACTCACCCGGGTGTTTCGCGTCAGAAATTACAGAAAGAGTTGAATAAAACAGCAACCCTGTATTACAATCAAACCGGCCATAAAATGAGTCCGTTCTGGCGAGCTCCCTTTGGGGAGCACAACCTGGAAATCCGTCGCTGGGCCGCGGAAATCGGCTATACACAGGTAGGTTGGACACTCGGTCACGGGGAATCACTCGATACCATGGACTGGGTAGCCGATACCACCGTCTCCTATTACCGCACGGCAGAAGAAATTATGCAAAACATCCTCGAGTTTGAAAACAAAGATCCGAACGGACTGAACGGCGGTATCATCCTGATGCATCTCGATACACAGCGAAACGGCGACCATGCCTATGAAATTCTGCCTGCATTGATCGATACTCTCCGTCACAAAGGATACGAATTTACCACAATATCAAAAATGTTCAACAGATAAAATGTCTGATAAAAACACAAACAATCTGATTCAGCTCCTCAAGGCAAGACAAAGCGTACGACGGTTCAAAGCCGAAAGCGTTGATCGTGACCTTATCGTTCGGTGTGTCGAAGCAGCACGGCTTGCACCCTCAGCTGAAAACGCCCAACCATGGCGATTTATCGTTATCGATGATCAGGAGCAAAAAAAACGGCTGGCTCAAAAAGCGTTCAATGGCATCTATCGTCCCACACGCTGGGCCGAAAAAGCCCCGGTACTGGTGATTCTGTGTGCCGAACCCGATTTTCTGGCAAACCGCCTGGGCAAACAGATAACCGGTATTCAGTATTATCTAATCGATTGCGGTATTGCCGGGGAGCATTTCATCCTGCAGGCGCAGGAATTGGGACTGGGCACATGCTGGATCGGATGGTTCAGCCAGAAAGGGGTAAAAAAAGTCCTGGATATTCCCTCCGCATGGCGTATTGTTTCCCTTATCGCTGTAGGCTATCATGCCGGCAGCGAAACCAAAAGAAAAAACCGATACAATGCGGAAAAAATATGTTATTTTAATACTGTCAAAAATATAAAACCAGAGTATAACAATCATACTTGATACTGCCCAAGCTCACAATATAGACTTGAAAGGGAAAATATGATTATTCGTACCCGGGCGTATGCCCGTGCCGGCCTGGCTGGAAATCCTTCAGACGGCTATTTCGGCAAGACTCTCTCTGTAACCATTCGTAATTTCTGTGCCAAAGTGACCATGTATGAAACACCGGATCTGGAAATTCTGCCCAATAAACGCGACCACTCTTACTTTGAAAACCTCGAACATCTTGTTAAGGATGTTCAATTGAATGGATATTATGGCGGCATTCGCTTGATCAAGGCCGCTGCAAAAAAGTTTTACGACTATTGCTTTGAAAAAGGCATTGTATTGTCTGATAAAAATTTTACCGTCCGTTATGATTCCAATATCCCGGTACAGGTCGGTTTGGCTGGCTCCAGTGCCATTGTTACGGCCACCATACGCGCCCTGATGACCTTTTACGGCGTTGAAATCCCAAAACCGACGCTGCCGACTCTGATTCTGAGCGTCGAAACCGATGAGCTCAGCATTTCGGCCGGAATGCAGGACCGGGTCATCCAGGTATATGAAGGGTTGGTTTTTATGAATTTCGACAAAAAACTCATCGAAACCCAGGGCTTTGGGGATTATACTCCGATGAATCCAAACCTGCTTCCCCCTATCTATCTGGCCTACATAACCGATCTGAGCGAGATTTCCGGAATCGCCCATGGCAATTTGCGCGGGCGCTTTGAAGCAGGCGATCAGGCCGTGGTGGGAGCCATGAAATACTTTGCAGATTGTGCTGATAAAGCCCGAAAAGCGCTTGTCAACAATGAACCGGACAAGCTGTATACCATTATGAACCAAAATTTCGACAAACGCAGGGAAATTTTTCCCATCAGCCGAAAAAATCTCGAAATGATAAGCCTTGCAAGATCGGTCGGCGCCAGCGCCAAATTTTCAGGAAGCGGCGGTGCCATCGTCGGCACATACGAAGACGAAAAGATGTTTCTCAAGCTTAAACAAGTGCTGTCAGAAGCAGGTGCAGTGGTCATCAAACCCGAGCTCTAGCCATGCCCGGCTTGAAATGGAAAAAAAATTTCCACAAATCCCTGGGCACATGGTTTGATGATGAATTCCGAGACCTGCCCTGGCGCCAAACCCGGGATCCGTATAAAATCTGGATCTCTGAAATCATGCTGCAGCAAACTCAGGTGAAAACCGTCGTTCCCTATTATCTGCGTTTTATCAGGGCTCTGCCCACCCTCAAAACCCTGGCTAAAACCGACCTCGGGCATGTTCTCAAGTTATGGGAAGGCATGGGCTATTACGCCCGCGCACGCAATATACACAAAACAGCCCGCCATATCTGCTCAACCTTTAACGGCGTTTTCCCCAATGAAATCGAAGAGATTCAAAGCCTGGCCGGCATCGGGCCGTATACGGCCGCGGCGATTCATAGTATCGCATTCGGCGGTGATCACGCCGTTGTTGACGGCAACGTTAAGCGCGTCCTGGCGCGACTGTTCTGCGTGGAAGAAAAAATAAACAGCAGAGAGGGAATCGCAAAGATCGAAAAGCTGGCGCAACAGTGTCTGGCGACAGGTAACGCCGGCACCTATAATCAGGCCATTATGGAACTTGGAGCCGTCATCTGCCGGCCCCGCTTGCCGCTATGCGAACGCTGCCCTGTTAACGACCAATGCCTGGCATTCAAACACAAACGGCAAACACAATTTCCCAAAAAAACAGCGAAAAAACCCAAACCCCACTATACCGTTGCAATCGGCCTCATATTCGAAAACCACAAGATTCTGATTACCCGAAGACCCTGCAAAGGCATGCTGGGAGGATTATGGGAATTCCCCGGAGGCAAACTGGACCCGGCTCTGCCGTTGCCAAAGGCACTCGCACAAAAAATCGAACAACATATAGCCGTTAAAGTCCGGGTCGGCAAAAAAATAACCATCATTCAGCATGGATATACTCATTTCGACATAACCATGCATGCGTTCCGCTGTACCCTGATTTCCGGAAGCCCTCAATGCCGGGAATGTATTCAATGGCGATGGATCGATGTAAGGGACATCGATAAATATGCATTTCCGCGTGCCGACAAAAAGGTCATTGAACAGGCAACTCTTGCCGGTTAGCGGTGCTCAAAAATGGACGCGATTGCAGCGACCTCATGCTCTATTCTCATCCCCCTAAAGCCCCCGTCACCTACCTCCTTTATACGACAACGCCGTGCTGTAAAAGAGCAATCACCTGTGATCCCAGCTAAAGGACCATATCTCACCCCCTGAAAGCCCGGCGTGGTGCCAGGAGTCTCCCAAATCATCGGAGTAGATGACCCCCTGACCAAGGGTTCCGACCCAAAGTCTTCCTTTATGCCGGGGATCAAAAACCAGAGCATGAAAGTCCCGGCTATTCGGGGCTTGCTTTTGCTCCCAGGTCGTGCCGTTATCTTTGGAAATATAAACTCCGGTATGATACCCTGCTGCCGCCATAATATCCGCATTGTTCATGTTTATGGCCACAGCATATATGGTTTCATCAGAAATCGGACCTTCCGCAAATGTCCAGGTCTTTGCGTTATCCAGAGAGAGCATGACGCCGTGATCGCGGCTGCCTGCAATCCATTTGTCGGGGAACCCGGGATTTTGGTAAATATCCAGAATGGCAACCTGATCCGAGATCACCGACCAGCTATCCGCTCTGTTCTCTGTCAGGTAAAGCCCCCCTTCTCCGCCGGCAAAGAGACGTCCGGAAGCGCTGATATCACAACAAAGCGTTTGAATAAATGATTTTACAATTCCCTTGCCGCTGTATTGCCAAAATCTTCCGCCATCGGGTGACATCCACACCCCATAAGCTGTAGCACTATAGATAGTAGAGGGATCGACCGGATCAAAAGCAACATCCAAAACCTCGGTCATACGCCAGTCAGTGGTAATGCGCCATTCCTCCCCCCCATTGACGGATTTCATAACACCATTTCCGCATGCGAGGCATATAACGCTATTATCCTGAGGATGCACATCGCCGGCAAAGCATTTTGCCGTTCGCCAGCCCAGATGCGTCCAGGTGGTATCGCCATCATAGCGATGCAATCCCAGGGCAGCATTATTGCCGTGCAGAATTGCATTTTGATTCTGGATCATAACAGCATAAAGCGTGGGAGCAGGATCTGCGAAACCGGGTTGCAGGGGGAACAAAACGACCAGAGCAAGGAGAATTTTTGTTTTCATAAACGCTTCCTTGTACGATAATAAAAATTGTCGACCGGATTCCCGCACCCAAAGATTCAGTTTTTAGTGCGGCCCCGGCAATGATTTCAGTGCGCATTAATCCGGCAAAAAAGAAACCAGCTGGAAAAATTCAATAGAATTTAAAAAATTGCACCATAAAAATCCAGTGATGATATTATCCTGTTTGTTTTTTCCTGGAAATTTTCTATTTTAGGCGGAATAAGCAGGGATCATATCTTGAAAAACATATCCAGTATTCTCGTTACCCGTCTGCGATTTATGGGAGACATCATTCTTTCGACACCCCTCCTGCACGCCCTGCGCCGGGCTTTTCCCGACGCTTGCATCGATTACCTGGCGGAGCATCCCTTTCATCAGGTCCTCTACCACCATCCCAATGTTGATAATATATTGAGTTTTACAAGACAAAAAGGGCATTCCGTTGTCTGGCCGCTGCTTAAAAAAAAATATGATGTGGCTATAGACCTGTTCGGCAACCCCCGTTCAGCCCTGCTGACGCGGCTGAGCAACGCAAAAATCCGCATCGGCGGAGATTTTCGTATCAGACGTCATTTTTATACAGACCCCGTAAAAACCAGCGGACGCTTGAATGCCATACAATTCCACTTGAGTTATCTGCGTCCCCTTGGTATTGATCCCGTAAGCGTATCGCCTTTTATCGCGGTGACCAACATCGAAAAAGAATGGGCGCAAAAATTTCTATGCAAACTGGGCATCAATACGGAAAAACCGCTCATCGGCATTCATCCGGGCGCCAGCTGGCCGGCGAAAAGATGGTTACCCGAGCGTTTTTCTCAGTTGGCAGACCGTCTGGCTGAAAACCATAATTTTGAAATTCTCTTCACCATGGGCCCCGGTGAAATAGAGCTGGTAAAATCGGTAAAAAAGAATTGCCGACAAAGAACCTACCTTACCGGTATCTTATCGCTTCGTCAGCTGGGAGCGGTACTAAATGCACTGGATGTATATATTTCAAACGATTGCGGACCTTTGCATCTGGCTGCGGCCACAAGCTGTAAAACAGTGGGTATTTTTGGTCCCGGAGAACCCGATATCTGGTACCCTTATGATGAAACAAGGGGGCACAGGCTGGTCTATAACCGCATCGTTTGTAGCCATTGTCATCAAGATTTTTGTCCGCGAATGGACTGTATCAAGTCTATTACTGTAAAACAAGTAGAAAAGGCAACACTGGATTCTTTGGCATCAGAACAACCGTAAGCGAGACGAATATCGTCGAATAACCGAACAAAGGTGTCCATGTCGTTGTTTACCGTATCCAAAAACAGCGGAGAACAATCTCTCTTGTTTAACCGCAGTTCTGC
The DNA here is from genome assembly GCA_964608385.1 of uncultured Cytophagia bacterium. Classification (GTDB taxonomy): domain Bacteria; phylum Zhuqueibacterota; class Zhuqueibacteria; order Residuimicrobiales; family Oceaniaggregativiventaceae; genus Oceaniaggregativivens_A. The sequence goes on along the minus strand of CAZSOP010000017.1, from coordinate 13,060 downwards.
GATTATCTCTGTTCTCATCGCCACCTTTATTGTTCTGCTGTTTATCAATCTCGAAAATTATTCTTCCCTAAACAATGCAGCAGGTCAACACCTCGAGCGCGCACTTGATGAGCGGTTGATTACAGCAGCCACATTGTCTGTGCAACTATTGGAACGAGACCTGTCTGAAGAGCATCCGCTGGTACTGGTTCTTGAGGCCAATGCGGATTTTTTTGATATCCTGGAAAAATTTAAAAGCCGCGCATTATCCCGGGATCCGGATTTGAACTTGAAAACCAGAGATATCAGCGCCACCATACGGCAATCTTTTACCCAATTCAAAAACGAATATCCGGGAATATCCTTTGACCTGGAGCTGGAAGAAAACATCTGTGTCCGGCATGATACAGATCGAATACACCAGGTTCTGCTGAATTTATTCATCAATGCCGTTGACGCCTCGAAAGAAACAAAACCCAAAATAAACCTCAATCTTTATAAGAAACTGATGCGCAAAAAAGAGGCGAGAACCATTGCAGCAACCAATCAGGACCTGGAAAAAGCAGTGCGGGAAAAAAAATAAGAGAAGATCTCTATTATCGCATCAACGTGTTTCCGCTTTTTTTGCCCCCTTTAAGGGATCGCAAAGAGGATATACCCGATCTGGTCGGTCATTTTCTCGAAGAACAAAATGCAGAGGCGAATCTCATAGGCCCCAAAACCATGACCTTCCTCATCGACTATGATTGGCCCGGCAACATCCGGGAACTGGAAAACGTGTTCAGACGTGCGTTGATCATGTCAGGCGGAGAAAATATTAAGACGATCGATCTTCCACCGCATATCAGAGGCGAGGCTGAAATGCCGCTACCGGGTAATGTAGATGACATACCCACCCTGGATGAGATGGAAAAACTAATGATTCGCCGTGCCCTGGATAAAGCAAACGGCAATAAAACCACGGCAGCAAAATTGCTCGGAATTACCCGTCGTCAGCTCTATTCCAGGATGGAACGGCTCTTCGGCGTATCGAATTTGTAATTTGGTAATATGCTGGTGATATGACCACTTTTTCCCGATACTATTGGGCATATCACCAGGTTGGTGATATAGCCAAAAAGCCCACCCAAATAATAAAATATTCCAAGAAATTAAAAATCAAATAGTTAAGCCCTTCCATAATTTTACATCAATAAACCTGTATTTAGGCACAGGGTTTGCAGAGCGTATAAATGAATATATAAAGGGATTGCAGGAGGGGAATATTACTTTGAATACGTCGGCAATAATAAAAGAGTTGTCGTTGCGGTTGCAAAAACCACAAAACGAAACCAAAGCGCTTTTGGATACGACACTGGACGTTCTCAAAAAGAATCTCGGTAAAAACAGGGGATTCATCCTGCAAAATTTTGGTTCCTTTAACATCAAAAAACGGGAGCGACGGAAAGGTTTTAATCCACTCAAAAACAGCTATATTATTCTGCCTCCCAAGATGGTGCTCGTTTTTAAACCCAGTTCCGCTTTGAAAGAAAAAGTAAAGAGCCGGAGGGTGGAATGAACGAGACCATAACCAAACAGCAATTATGCGACAGGATCGCAAAACAGGCTGGCTGTACAAAACAGCTCGCCCATGAGATAGTTGATGCGTTACCCGAAATTATCGAAAAAGGTTTATATGAAGACGGACAGGTGCGACTCTCGGGTTTGGGAAGCTGGAAATTAAGGTGGGTGGAGTCAAGAGAAGGCCGAAATCCGCAGACCGGTGAAAGTTTGATCATACCTGCACACAGCAAAGTCATATTTCGGCCGGAAAAATCGTTAAGCGAATATATCAACAGAAAATATAAACACCTTAAAGCAAGAGAATTACACGCAGGAAAGGCAGAGAGCGACGACGGAGAGGAAAAACGGATTAAAACCTGGTATTGGATCGCAGCAGCAGCGGCGGCCGTCATTCTGCTGCTGGTCATCTGCCCCAATCGGCAATCAAACCAGACGCTTGAACCCTCGCAAAGCATAGCCGCCGACCAAACGATGCAAAGCGATAACAGCGGCATACAGGAAAACACAACTGCCGTAGCGCAAGAGAAGAGAGAAAACACAACCATTGTCGAAGCAGCCCCGGTGCCGAAGGCAAAAACGGAAACGCACTATACAGAAAAAACAACCCATGAGGTAGAAAAAGGCGATAATCTCTGGAACCTGTCCGACAAATACTATAATGATCATTTTTTGTGGCCAAAAATATATCACAAGAATAGAGACAGAATTGATGATCCCAATTTGATCCATCCCGGATGGAATCTCTCCATTCCGGAAAAGTCCCCTCGTAATGGGGGGTGAAGCCCAAAGCCCCCCGTCCGTCCCCCAAGAAAGAGCTCGGTTATCCGAGCTCTTTCTGTTTTTAGCCTGCAAAATCACAGTCCCAAAACCATTATCAAGCATCGATACGATTGTCTTGCCTCAAAATCACCCGGCGGTAGCCGCCCGGCAAGCACATAAAACTTGATTTAATGCAATCCTCTGTTTATATTTACCGATAGTTTTCAAACCAGCCGGTCCGGCATGTTTTAAGCGGAGAATCTGACCATGTCTCTACAGGAATTAAAAAATCAATTTGGAAATCGCATTAAGACCGATGAACTTACGCGATACAGCTACGCTCGTGACGCCAGTTTATACCGTATGATTCCCCGGGCGCTTGTCCAGCCGGGCGATGAGCAAGAAATTATCGCTCTCTTTGACTATTGCCGAAAAACAAAAACCCCCTTAACCTTTCGCGCTGCAGGTACGTCGCTGTCCGGGCAGGCGATTACCGATTCTCTTCTTGTCGAGATTAACGAGCACTGGCGGGAGTATTCAATTTCACCCGATGCAAAGAGCATTACGCTGCAACCGGGAGTGGTCGGTGGACACGCCAACATGTACCTCGCCCCCCATAACCGGGTTATTGGTCCCGACCCGGCTTCACTGGCGTCCTGTTTTATCGGCGGTATTGTCGCCAACAATGCCAGTGGAATGAGTTGCGGCGTAAAGGGCAATTCAGCCCATACCCTCAAATCCATGCGGGTCATTTTAACCAACGGTGCCATAATAGATACTGCCGATCCAAAAAGCGATGAACGCTTTAGGGAAAAAGCACCGGCCATATACCAGGGATTGCTGGATATCAAATCCGATATCGAATCAAACGCCGAACTGAAAAAAAGAATAAGCGATAAATTTTCGCGCAAAAACACAACGGGGTATTCGCTCAACGCTTTTGTCGATTTTATCAGGCCGGTGGATATTCTAACTCAATTGATGGTGGGTTCTGAAGGTACGCTTGGATTCATCTCTTCAGTTACGCTGCATACGTTCGAAGACAAACCACACAAAGCAACCGCCTTGTTGTTATTCGAAACCATTGAAGATGCGGCAAATGCTGTTTTTCTGCTCAAAGAAACCGGGGCTGCGGCACTGGAAATCATGGACCGGGCTGCTCTGCGCTCAGTGGAAAATGAAAAGGGGATGCCGCAAGAACTCAAAAATTGCCCGCCCACAGCCGCAGCACTGCTGTGTGAATACCAAAGCTCGATGAAACAGGAGCTGGAAGCAAAAACCAGGGCCGGACGCAAAACACTGGAAAAATTAAAATTGCTTTATCCTGCCGATTTTACCTCCGATGAAAAACGGCGTACACTCTATTGGCAGGTACGTAAAGGACTTTTTCCTTCTGTCGGCGCCATGCGTCGCAAAGGGACGACCGTTATCATCGAAGACGTGGGATTTCGCCTTAAAGACCTGGCAGCGGCTATCCTGGATCTGCAAAAATTATTTAAAAAACACCGGTACGATGATGCCATTATTTTCGGCCACACCGAAGCCGGTAATATTCACTTTGTGCTGTCGCTCGAATTTTCGAATGCCGAAAGCATTGAACAGTATAACAATTTTATGAAAGATGTTGTAGGGCTGACGGTAACAAAATATGACGGTGCACTGAAAACAGAACACGGTACAGGACGGAACATGGCGCCGTTTGTCGAAACCGAATGGGGAAAAGAGGCAACAGCATTGAAACGCAGGATCAAAAACCTGCTCGATCCCGACCATATACTCAATCCTGATGTAATCATTACCGATGATGAGAACCTGCATCTGAAAAACCTAAAACCTGTCCCTGTCGTTCATGACCTTGTCGACACCTGTATCGAGTGCGGTTTTTGTGAAGTTTGGTGTCCTTCCAAGGATATTACCATGACGCCGCGGCGACGCATCGCCACGTTACGGGAGATCAACCTGTTACAACAAGGCAGCGATTCAGACCGTGACATCGCCAAAATTTTACAAAAAGGATACCGCTTCGACGGCGTCGACAGCTGCGCTGTAGATGGATTGTGCGCCATGGGATGCCCGGTTAAGATTGACACAGGTGATCTTATTCGCTACTTTCGCCAACAAAGCCATAGCGGCTTTGGCAACAAAATCGCGATCTGGACAGTGAACCATTTTTCCGGTGTCGTCACCGGCCTCAGGCACGGCTTGAATACGGCCTACTTTGTCTCTTCCATCATCGGACGCAAAACATTTGCCACACTGTTCGGGCTGGTGAGAAAAATTTCTTTCAACTCTATTCCCGCCTGGAATATCTATATGCCCAGGGGAGGGAAAAAATTACCCCTTCCCCCTCAATTGAACAATCCAGGGCATAAAGTCGTCTATTTTCCCTCCTGTCTGAGCCGCGGCATGGGATCGATAAAAGATGAAATCTATGAACAATCGGTACCCGAAGCGCTTTTGCAGGTGTGTGAAAAGGCCGGGATACAGCTGCTCTATCCCGAAAATATCGACGATCTCTGCTGCGGCACACCGTATTCTTCAAAGGGATTTCAACCGGCCTTTTATGCGATGGCGAAACGGGTTGTTGAGAGCCTCTATGATGCCACGCAACAGGGCCAATTACCGGTTATTATCGATACATCGCCCTGTACATACAAGGTAAAAATGTATGGCAACCTCCTGAATGATTCGATGTTACTCGAAAAATGGCAGGTTTTAAAAATCCTGGATATTGTAGAATTCTTGCACGATTATGTTTTACCACATATCGATATTACGCCTTCTCCCGGGACGGCTGTATTGCATCCGACGTGTTCCAACGTTAAAATGGAATTGAGTGAAAAAATGCTCAACATCGCCCGTGCCTGTGCCGAAGACGCCGTTATACCGGACCATCACGGATGCTGTGGCTTTGCCGGAGACCGGGGCATGCTGGTGCCTGAACTGACCGCCAGCGCAACCCAACGAGAAGCAAACGACGTTGAAAAGATTAAAGCCAATGCCGGTCATTTTTCCACCAGCCGTACCTGTGAGGTGGGTATGTCTTCCGCAACAGGAGTGACCTATTCATCCATCGTTCATCTTTTGAACAAGTCTTCAAAACCCAAAACAAAGCAGGCATAAAAAGTATTTCTATTTCAAAGAGGATATAAATATTATAATCCCCAAAAACCCGACAGGAGCATTCATGAGCGAAAAAAAATATGAAAAAAAGATAACCTGTATAGGAGCCGGTTATGTGGGGGGGCCGACCATGGCCATGATCGCTGCCAAATGCCCTCAATACAAAGTTACGGTTGTCGATGTCAACAAAGAAAAAATCAAGGCCTGGCAAACGGACCAACTACCGATATTTGAACCCGGACTTTTAGAGGTTGTCAAAAACGCTCGCGACCGCAACCTTTTTTTTTCCACCGATATAGATGCCGCTATCGATGAATCGGAGATTATTTTTGTCTCGGTCAATACCCCGACCAAAATGTTCGGACAGGGAGCGGGAAAAACCGCTGATCTTCAATACTGGGAAAAAACCGCCCGGGATATCCTCCGCGTGGCAAAATCGGATAAAATCATTGTAGAAAAAAGCACTCTGCCGGTCAGGACCTCTGTTGCGATGGAAAGAATTCTGAACGCCAATGAAAAAGGTATCCACTTTGAAGTTATTTCCAATCCGGAATTTCTCGCCGAAGGCACCGCAGTCTCTGATCTCGAGTCACCGGACCGTGTTCTTATCGGCTCCAGAGAAACACCGCAGGGATTAAAAGCGAGGCAGGAAATTGTCGATATCTTTGCCAACTGGGTCACCGCGGAAAAAATCATCACCAGCGACACCTGGAGTGCGGAACTGTCCAAATTGGTTGCCAATGCCTTCCTGGCACAAAGAATATCCTCAATAAATTCAATTTCCGCTCTCTGTGAAAAAACGGAAGCGGATATCTCGATGGTATCCAAAGCCATCGGCAGCGACAGGAGAATCGGATCGAAATTTTTGAATGCAAGCGTCGGCTTTGGCGGTTCCTGTTTTAAGAAAGATATCCTCAATTTGGTCTATATCTGTGAATATTATGGCTTGCCCCAGGTTGCAGAATACTGGGAAAATGTGGTCAAGATCAATCAGTACCAGGAAGAGCGTTTTGTACAAAACATGATCAATACCATGTTCAACACCATTGCAGGAAAACGCGTCGCCCTGTTCGGCTTTGCCTTTAAAGCCAATACCGGTGATACCAGAGAATCCCCTGCTATCTATATTACCAGAAAACTGGTTGAGGAGCAAGCCGATGTGGTGATAACGGATCCACAAGCTCTATCCAATGCAAAAGAAGACCTTGCCGATATCATTCAAAAGGTGACCCTCGAACCTGATCCCTACCAGGCAGCTCTGGGTGCTCATGCAATTGCAATTATTACAGAATGGCAAGAATACAAAGGGTTGGATTATGAAAAAATATTCAACGTCATGGAAAAACCCGCCTTTGTATTTGACGGGCGCAATATACTGGATCATAAAACAATTTTTGATATCGGATTTAATGTTTATCCTATTGGTAAGCCCGGATTATCGCATCTATAGAACAAACATAGCTTCGTACCGCAACAGCAAAACCCTCTGATATTTTTGATGGCGTAAAGGCGGGTTCTTGTTCAAACCGGCTTACTCGCTCACCTCTTTCGCTGTTTGCAAAAATCCATTCAGCAGGCGAATGGTATGGCTGGCGATGCCCTCGGACGAGGCCAGTATACCGAGATAAAGCATGCTGATTCTGGTTTTGGATTCCTTTTTCTTAACCCTCTTGATCTGTTTCTTGTCGAACTTTTTAACCATATCACTTATTACATGGTCATTATCGACAATGGCCTTGATCTGTTTCAAATCCCCTGCTTTTAACGCCTCTGAAGCCTGTAAAAGAAGGACATCGAGTTTGTCCCCCAATTGTTCAAGCTCTTCGACCTGCGAATCCAAAAGGCCTTTATGATTATTATTTACATGTTTGTAACAACTGCTTGACATTTCAAGTAAATGACGACTGATCTCCTGGATCGAACCAACGGTCTGCCCGAGTTGGGGGCTAAGCTGTTCTTCGTCGGCATCGGGAAAGGTTACCAGGCGAAAAAAATGCGTGACCATTTCCTGACTGCATTTGTATAAATTCGATGCATCCTTTTGCGCATCCTTTAGATGATTTCTTTTCTCTTTAAAAATGCTCCTATAGGTGTGATCCAAAATTTTTCTGCTCTTTCCAAAAAAGATGCTCATCTCTTCATAGATCGCATTGAGAGCCTGCTCGGCATTTGATGCCGTTAGAATTTTATTCTTGGCCTTTTCCGTATAGACTTTTTCCCGTCTTTTATGGATGACATGCGTCCGGTAAATAAAGAATGCAGCGACAAAAATAAGCAAGATGATCGCAGGCAGACCAAAATAGTAGAGTATAGTGGCAAAGATGGCGGCAACCGTACACGCCATAATGGCGGTAAAAAACCAGCCACCGATAACGGTCAGGACACCGGTAATGCGGTAAACAGCGGATTCCCGGCCCCAGGCTTTATCGGATAATGATGTACCCATGGCAACCATAAACGTGACGTAGGTTGTGGAAAGAGGAAGCTTTAAAGAGGTTCCCAGAGAGATCAGAGCACTCGCTACCATAAAATTCACTGACGCCCGAATCAAATCAAATGAAGGCCTGTCATCCTCATCAGCTTGCGGATTATCATTGTCTGCTTTATACTTTTCCGGATTCAATCTGCTGCTAAAGCGGCTGGCCAGCTTTTTCGGTACGGTTGTCGAAAAAACCTCGGAAAATGAGATCGCCATTCTAACAACAATTCTGGAAAGATGGGTGGAATCAAATCTTTCAAATCCCTCTTCCTGTCGTCCCAAGCTGATTTCGGTTTTGGTCACGGTTCTGGCTTTGCGGGAAATCCACAGCGTAATCACCATGATAATGCCGGCAATCAACAGGTACAGGGTATTGGTTTGCACCGGATTGGTCAGGGCTTCCATGCCGGCATTTACCGGATCTGCCGTCAGGCCGGCATTGCGAAAAGCGGCAAAACCAGCCAATGGTACACCGATAAAGTTTACCAGATCGTTGGCAGCAAATGCCATGGCCAGAGCCCCACAGCCGATGAGAACGATGATTTTGAGAATGTCAACCCGTGTGAACATCAATAAGAATTGAAGGATAACAGCCCAGAAAAGAAAATTGATGCCGATAATCAATAGAGTATGGCTTTGAATCCACTGCAGTAATTCCGGAGAGAGAAATGAAGCGCCTTTGGACCCTTTGATCAAAATGAAATACGTAATGGTTGTCAGGGCAACGCCTCCCCATACACCACCATACCGCTTGAGTCGCTTTTTAAAATCAAACGTAAATATCAAGCGGCTTATCAACTGAATTAACGCCCCTCCCAGGAACGCGAACACGATGGAGAGCAGAATACCGCTGATAATGGCAAGCGCTTTGGCGGTGTTGATGTAATTGACAATTTCGCCCATAGCCAATCCGGCGTTGTATATTTTGATAAAACTGATCGCCAAAGCAGCGCCCAGCAATTCAAAAACAATAGATACTGTCGTGGAGGTGGGAAGACCGAAGGTATTATATAAATCGAGCAAAATAACATCGGTAAGCATAACCGCAAGAAAAAGAATCATCAGCTCCGACATGATAAACATTTCGGGATGAAAAATCCCTTTTCGCGCCACTTCCATCATACCGCTGGAAAAGGTGACACCCAGCAGCATGCCGATACTGGCAATAATCATAATGACCCAGCGGGGCGCCACCCTGGAGCCGACGGCAGAATTTAAAAAATTCACGGCATCATTGCTCACCCCGACAATAAGATCGGATATCGCCAATCCAAACAAAACCACCACGATAAATATATAGAGTTCCATAATCCGCCCGAATTAAAATAAAAATTAAATATGAAAATTTACAACTTTCCGAATAATATATCAATAGTTTTAATGTTAAGAAATTGTTAAGTGTTTTCATGTCAGCAAAAGCTGTATCGGTGTGGAAAAATACTGTTCAAACATTGCTTTTTTCTTTTCAAAGCCATACTGTTCTGTTGATGCATCGCTATTTTTTCGAGCCCGTACCGTGATCTTGTTGCGATGAATAACACAGCGGACAGAGTCGATCACAGACTCGTGTGACCGATCCAATCCATCTGCCAGACGTAAGAGGCATGCGAGTTGTGAGACCAGAGCCTGCTGGTGCAAGGCCAGACAGGCAAAGCACTTGTGGGACATTTTCGGCATTGCCTTGCGATGATAACGCGCAATATTGGCGATCAACAACTTTTCATCCTCGTGCCACCCCGGCAACTTTTGCGATAGTATCAGCTTCATCGAATTTTTGTGATGCTTTGTCTCACCATTACACCATCCGATATCGTGCAATAATGCTGACGCGTATAAAAAATCACGGGCCGTACTGTCCAGTTTATGCAAGCTTTTTAATTCCTCAAAGAATTGCAAGGCCAGTTTTGCTACCTGTTTGGCATGAGAAGGCTCGGGATCATACTGGTGCAAAAGAATATTGATCCAGGTGAAACGCTTGTTTCGTTCGTCAATATCGATCATCGCATCAATGCTCCGAATAAAAGGTCTCGCATGCTCACAATAGTCCTGTCGAGGTTGAAATAATCAAGAACATTCTCCAGAATCAATGCCCCCATCACGATGACATCCGCTCTCTCGGGACGAAGCCCGGTCATTTTTTTCCTCTTTGCCTGAGTTAGCGTTCCCAGCTCCTCGACCAGCGTCCTGACCTGTTTTAAAACGGTATGATGTGCCTGTCCGGCATCTTTGACGGAAATCCCGTCGCGTATCATGGCGAGCGTCGTCGCCGTGCCGCCAACAGTGACCAACTGTTCGATTTTTAAACGCTCAAGAGATAAGAGTTGACCGCGAACATACGCTGCGGCCGCCTCGATCTCTGCCGGCAAGAGCGGATCGTGTTTGAAAAAACGTTCGGTTAAACGGCGGCTGCCGATATTTAAACTTTTATTATAGTTCAAATGCATTCCGTCGCCGGTGATGAATTCCGTGCTGCCGCCACCAATGTCGCACACCAGTATATTTTGAGTTGAATCCAGATCACTGGTTGCTCCCTTGAAAGAGAGAAAGGCCTCTCTTTCTCCTGATAGTATTTCACAGCTCAGACCGGCAGACCTTTCAATTTGGCGAATAAACACTGTCTGATTTTTACAATCCCGTGCCGCACTGGTTGCAAAGACAACATACGCCTGAACACCGTGTTTCTCTCCCAGTGTTTTATAGGCCTGTAAAGCTTCAATGACACGCCCAATGGCTATGGCTTGCAGATATCCGTCCCGATTCAATCCCTCTCCCAACCGCGTCATTCGTTCCCTGTATAGCACCGGAACGATATCGCTATTGACATCCGCTATTAAAAGACGGGTTGAATTGGTGCCGATATCAATCGACGCTTTTCTCACTCTTGTTTCTCCACTATGGTGAAAGAAAAGTTAAACGGGTGCCAAATGTTGACACGTAAAAGATTAACAGGGTTATTGCTGTAGAAATTTTTATCGATAGCTACAGATGGTGATCAGTGCTGTCAGAGATAAACCTCGCCGATGAGCTTTCTCAACAACTTGACACCTCGTTCAACGTCTTTGATCTGGTCTTCTCCAACGATTTCGCGTTCAATGGTATAGGGATTGGTATACTCCATTGATTTCAAGGTTTGAACAAAACGCTCGATATCGACCTCTCCTTCGCCCAGAGGGACTTCCTCTCCAAACGTTTCGCCCGGCTTGCCGGACCAGACAGCATCCTTGCAATGGATACTCTTCACCCGGTCACCCAGCTGTTTTAAAGCCGGAATCGGCTGCGCAACGCCGTAGAGAATCATGTTTGCCGGATCAAAATTAATAGCCAGATTTTCCCGCCCGACATCTGCGATGAACTGCAACAACGACTCTACACTTTCCTGTCCGGTTTCCAGATGCAAAGATTGATCATTGGCAGCACAATGATCGCAAAAAGAGGCCGTGGTTTCAACCAGCTCTTGATAATCTCTTGTTTTTCTGTTTTCAGGAATGAATCCCAGATGCAGAGCGGTAATACCTACATTCAATTCGGCGGCAAAATCGGAGATGGCTTTGGCTTGTTTTATTCTCTCCAGCCGCAGTTGTGCCGGTACCAACCCGACGCTTTGCTTAACCACCGGAATGGATGAATAGCGCTCACCCTCAAATTGACAGAAAACAGCACTGATGTCGATACCAGCGCTGTTGAATTTTTGCATGAGCCCCTTACGATTTTGTGATTGTCGTTGTGCGGATAGCGGTGCAAGCAGATGTGCTGTGCTGATGTCCAGGCGCTGTGCCGCCTCAAGGCGGAGGTCCAACGCTTCATCGGCTATGATAAACAATCCCAATTTAGGCTTTGACATATTTATCCTCTTGGCTTAATTCCGCCTATGTATACGAATATAGAATGCAGATCACCGATCTTGCATTTATTTATGGTTAATCGGTCTGCAATTTTTATATTCGTCCCCATAGTATATAGTTTATCGTCATTCGGGATACAAAAGCTTTGTATCGTATCCTCATATCTGCAATATAATAAAGAATCGGAAAATGTACAATTTTTTGTCAACTATATTTCAAAATTGAATGTGCTTGAGCATTTGAATATTGTTTCTTATATTGTGCAACAAAATAATTACACACCATATGGTAGCGGACATGAAAAATCGATATAAAATTATCCTCGGCATTGCTCTCAGCGCTATTTTCCTGTATCTCTCATTGCGCAAAGTTGATTTTGGTCAAATGGCGGAAGCTTTTTCCCGTGCCAATTACTGGTATATCGTCCCGGCCATCATCACCGTTTTTCTCAGCCACTGGTTTCGAGCCGTGAGATGGAAATTATTGCTTTATCCGATTCATGTCGCTGCAACGGGCCGCCTGTACGTCGCCCTTTTACTGGGTTATTGGGCAAACACCTTTTTGCCGGCCCATCTGGGTGAGTTTTTGCGCGCATATATTCTCAGCAAAAAAGAAACCATCCCTGCCGGCTCGGCATTCGGCACCATTGTCATTGAACGCATTATAGATGTCTTTACTCTGCTGTTTTTGATGGCAGTAACTCTGATTATCTTTCCCTTTCCCGCCTGGGTAAGCAAAAGCGGTTATATTACCTTTGCAGCCAGTATTTTGCTTTTATTACTGTTGATCTTTATGAAAAAATATAATAAAAAATCAGTTGCCGTCCTCAATAAACTTGTCAAACCAATATCGGTGTCGCTGTATGAAAAAATTCTTTTGTTGATGGACTCTTTTTTTCAGGGCATTACCCCACTGAAACACAGCATACACTATGTATATGTCAGCTTTCTCTCCATTCTCATCTGGGCCTGTTATGCCTATATTTTTTATCTCTCCTTTCAGGCATTCAACTTTATAGATCAATTTTCACTACCCTGGAGTGCCTCACTGGCTCTCCTGGTAATCACAACCATTGCCGTATTGGTTCCCTCTTCACCGGGATATATCGGAACCTATCATTATCTGTGCATGCTCGCTCTCGCACAATTCAATGTGCCGGACAGCGATGCGCTGACCTATGCGTTTTTTGTACATGGCCTTAATTTTCTCCCATTGTTACTTATCGGCTTTATTTTAATACCTTTTGAGGGTCTCTCCTATAAACAAGTATCCAAAAAACCGGATATCAAATTTTAGTACCAGTGCTGCACAAGAG
>CAZSOP010000016.1:0-19970 GCA_964608385.1 uncultured Cytophagia bacterium | reverse complement strand
TGATAGTGAAAAATGATAAAGAGAACCGACAGTGTAAAAATGAGGATATCCAACCGTACATGCCGGCGGATCAAACTATTGAGCAATAAAACGAAGAAAAATAAGATGAATAATAAAAAGAGATAACGAAAATAGGTCATTAGATGAAATAAAGCGTAAAAACCCATAGTAATGGAAACAACAAATGCAGCTATGCTTAACCAACGATTCCGAATGACATCTTTCGCCAAAAACCAGATATAAAACGGCAAACTCAATCCGACCGGTATCCATATTAAATCCTGAACAACACTGACCATTGTTTCAACAAGCGCATTTTCGCTGATATGAAATCTCCAGGATGTCCATACAAAAATCTGCAAAGAAAGCACAAGACTCCAGACAAAGTACAGTATCAAAACTCCAATTTTTATCAGTTCTCTGAGCAAATCAACTCCGCCAATAATAAATGGAATCTTATATATTACGCAAAATCAATCCGTAAATCAAGAAAGGAATTCGACCTTGTTCCCGGAAACAGGAGACCAATATTATCTTAGGAAAAGTAGCAATTTTGGGCAAAAAGAACAAAAATATAAATAATATTACTTGACATTTTTAAATAAATGATTATATTTAGCTAATAAAATCAAGTTACTCATTGTAAAGAATTATCGTTATGAACGCAAACAAAAAAATCTGCAGATTTGATTTAACCACTGCACTCGCGGTAGGCGTTCAGGGTATTCCTGCTCTCGATATTCTTATTTTGACCCCAATTATTATTCTACTCGACCTCTTGCTTCCCCGTATTCGTTAATACGGACTTGGGTGCAAGGGGCTCCTCTTCAAAAAAATTTCCACTTTGTTTCATAATTTCCTCTGGCATCCAACTCGCAAGGGTTTGTTTTGACAATATTTTTTAGGTTAAGGAGATCTTTTATGACTGGAGCAGAATTGATCATTCATGCATTCAAGCAGGAAGGTGTGCAGGCTATTTTCGGCTATCCGGGCGGAGCGGTGATCGACATTTTTGACTGTCTTTACAACAGCGACATCCCTTTTTATCTCACCCGCCATGAACAGGGTGCCATACATGCGGCTGATGGTTATGCACGGTCTTCAGGCGACGTCGGTATTTGTCTTGCCACTTCCGGTCCCGGCGCAACCAACCTGGCCACCGGACTGGCGACAGCACATATGGATTCCATCCCGATCGTCGCCATTACCGGACAGGTGGCCACGCATTTGATCGGAAATGATGCATTTCAGGAAGCGGATGTTTGCGGGGTAACCCGATCGATCACAAAACACAACTATCTGGTAAAGAACATCGAAGACCTGGGTAAAATTTTAAAATCCGCTTTTTATATTGCTCAAACCGGAAGGCCGGGACCGGTTTTGGTCGACATTCCAAAAGATATTCAGCAGGCTAAAACCAGATCAACCTATCCCGATTCTGTGGAAATTCGAAGTTACAAACCCACCATAAAAGGCAACAAACGCCAAATCAAAAAAGCGGCCGGTCTCATAGAACAGAGCAAACAACCCGTGATATTTGCCGGCGGTGGTGTGGTCAGCAGTGGTGCCAACCAGGAGCTCGAAACCCTGGCGAAAAAAATTCAAGCACCGGTGACAACAACGCTGATGGGTCTGGGCACATTTCCGGAAACCTCGGATCAGGCTTTGAAGATGCTTGGAATGCATGGAACCGCATATGCAAATTATGCCATGCAACAGGCCGACCTTATCATTGCAGTCGGCGTTCGTTTTGATGACCGCGTCACCGGCAAGGTGGAGCAATTTGCCCCGAACGCTCAGATTGTTCATATCGACATTGACCCCACCACAATTCGCAAAAATGTCCAGGTCGCCGTACCGGTGGTTGGCGACGTTAAATACGTTTTGCGCGAAATCAACAAAATTCTAAGCGAGCAAAAACACGAGGCCTGGATGAAACAAATTCTGCAATGGAAAAACGATCATCCGCTCTCTTATGCAAATATCGGCAAAATCCAACCTCAATCCGTCATCGAACAGATAGCCGAATTGACGGATCACAATGCCATTGTTGCTACAGAAGTGGGACAAAATCAAATGTGGACGGCACAGTATTATAATTTCAAAAAACCCAGAGCGTTTTTAACATCCGGGGGGCTCGGTACCATGGGGTATGGATTTCCGGCAGCACTAGGGGCTCAAATCGCCAATCCCGACCGCATGGTCATCGATATTGCCGGAGATGGCAGCATACAAATGAATATACAGGAAATGGCAACGGCAGTGATTTACAATCTGCCGGTAAAAATCATTATCCTGAACAACGGTTCATTGGGCATGGTAAGGCAGTGGCAGGCAATTTTTTACAAGCGCCGCTTCTCATCCATTTGTCTCAGACGTAATCCCAATTGCCCGCCGAACTGCAAGCAAACCGAAGATGACTGTCCGATATATGTCCCGGATTTTGTTGCCCTGGCACAGGCTTATGGAGCTGCCGGGTTCCGCATAACCGAACCCGGCGAGGTCCAATCCACACTGAAAAAAGCACTCGAAACGCCCGGGCCGGTCATTGTCGATGTCATTATAGATAAAGAAGAAAATGTCTATCCAATGGTGCCATCAGGAGCACCGATTGATGAAATGATAAGGGGAATGGCCTAATGAGACATATTATCAATATCGAAGTTGAAAACCAGGCAGGGGTTTTGGCGAGAATTTCGGGACTTTTCAGCGCCCGCGGATTTAACATTGAAAGCCTGAGCGTCAGTCATGTGGATACCAAGACTTCCAATATGACCATGATGGTCAGAGGCGATGACTGGGTCATTGAGCAGATCAACAAACAACTGAACAAGCTCATCGATGTCATACGGGTAACCGATATCACAACCAGCGGCAGAGACTATGTCAACCGTGAGCTGGTTCTTGCCAAGATTCACTGTCCTTCATCAAAACGCGGCGAAATTACCAACCTGGTCGACATTTTCCGCGCCAAGGTGGTGGATATCAGCAATCATTCCGTTACTTTGGAATTAACCGGCAGTGAAAAGAAAATCAACGCATTTCTTGAAACCCTTAAACCATTTGGTATTAAAGACCTGGCAAGAACCGGCTCTATTGCCATGATCAGAGAATTTCATGACAAAACTTTATCCAACCATTCTTAAACCGGGAGTCAAAAAATGAAAGTTTATTATGATCGCGACGCGAATCTTGGTATACTCAAGGACAAAAAAATTGTAATCCTTGGTTACGGTAGTCAGGGACATGCACATGCCCAGAATCTAAAAGAGAGTGGATTGAACGTTATCGTCGCCCTGCACGAAAAAAATGAATTTTGGCACCAGGCAGAAGCTGACGGTCTGAAGGTAATGGAAAATAAAGAGGCTGTTCGTGCCGGCGACATTATTATGATGCTCGTACCGGATACCATACAACCCGGGGTCTATAAAAACGACATTCTCCCCAATCTGCAGGAAGGTAACATTCTGGCTTTTGCGCACGGATTTAATATTCACTACACCCAAATCGTACCCCCACCCACTATCGATGTTATCATGATTGCTCCAAAGGGACCGGGGCATCTGGTCAGGCGTCAATATCAACAAAACCAGGGTGTCCCAAGTCTGATTGCAATTTATCAGGATTATTCAGGTCAGGCCAAAGAATTTGCCCTCGCCTATGCCAGGGGTATTGGTGCAACAAGAGCCGGTGTTTTGCAGACCAGCTTTAAAGAAGAAACGGAAACCGATCTGTTTGGTGAACAAACCGTTCTATGCGGAGGTGTAACGGAATTGATTCTATCAGGCTTTAACACTCTGGTGGAAGCCGGATATCAACCGGAAATTGCATATTTTGAATGTCTGCATGAAATGAAATTAATTGTGGATTTAATCTATGAAAATGGCTTGTCGGGGATGTACTACTCTGTCAGTGATACAGCAGAGTATGGCGGGCTGTCAAGGGGCCCTCAAATCATTGGAGAAGAGAGCAAAAAAGCGATGAAAAAGGCTCTTGAAAGAGTGCAAGACGGTTCTTTTGCCACCGAATGGATTCTGGAAAACCAGGCCAATGGGCCAAAATTCAATGCCTTGCGGCAAAAACTGGATAACGAAAAAATCGAAAAAGTAGGCAAGGAATTGCGCAAAATGATGAGCTGGATCAATAATAAGTGAGGTAATAAAGTCATGGATCAAAATCGGGTCTATATATTTGATACCACCTTACGCGATGGAGAACAATCCCCCGGCGCCAGCCTGGATATTCATGAAAAAGTAACCATTGCGCATCAGCTCGCAAAGTTGGGTGTAGATGCGATCGAAGCGGGATTCCCTGTCTCGTCGCAGGTACAATTCAAGGCCGTTCAAAACATCGCCGAACAGGTTAAAGGCCCTTCCATAGCTGCTCTGGCCCGTTGTATAGATGCCGACATTGAGCAGGCAGCCAGGGCTCTTGAAAAAGCCGAAAAGCCGAGGATTCACACGTTTGTTGCCACGTCAAAAATACATTTGGATAAAAAGTTTAAAAAGTCAGAGGACGAAATCCTTGACATGGCGATAAAAGGGGTGAAAAAAGCAAAAGGTTACGTCGCCGATGTTGAATTTTCTCCGGAAGATTCCGCTCGTACGGGCAAGGCGTTTTTGTTTAAAATTGTTCAGGCAGCGATAGAGGCCGGAGCAACGGTCATTAATATACCCGATACGGTGGGATATACAAATCCGCAAGAATTTACAAATTTAATTAAAGAACTACGGCAATCGGTCAGCAATATTGATAATACCATACTCAGCGTCCACTGTCACAATGATTTGGGGTTGGCGGTCGCCAATACGCTCGCGGCGATTAAGAATGGAGCCCGGCAGGTTGAAGTTACCGTAAACGGGGTCGGAGAAAGAGCCGGCAATGCAGCGCTCGAAGAGGTTGTCATGGCTCTCATTACGCGGCAGAATTATTACGGCAAAGCCCTCTCCATCAATACGCAGGAAATCATAAACACCAGCCGAATGGTTAGTCATCTTATGGGCATTCCCGTACAACCCAATAAAGCCATTGTGGGGGGCAACGCTTTTGCACACGAAAGCGGTATTCATCAGGATGCCGTAATCAAGGATGCCAGCACATATGAAATCATGTCACCCTCCGATATTGGTTTAGAGTCCAATAAAATCGTGCTGGGCCGTCATTCAGGCAGACACGGTCTTAAAACCCGCCTGGCTGAACTCGGATTCGTATTGACAAAAAAAGAGCTGGATCACGTTTATGACCGCTTTTTACAAATCGCAGACAAGAAAAAAGAGGTATACGAAGAGGATCTGCTTGCTCTGGTGAGTGATGAGACCGAGAAAACCGAGAACAAATATCAGCTTGTCTACTTTCATATTCTCAGCGGCAACCAAACGGCTCCGACAGCAGCCATAAAATTAAGGTATGAGGATAAAATCATCCAGGAGGCCGCCGTCGGTGATGGACCAATTGACGCCGCCTACAAAGCCATTGATAAACTAACAGGCTCTGACGTCAAACTGGCGGAGTATAACCTGCGCGGCGTAACCAGCGGCAAAGATGCCCTTGGTGAAGTGGTGGTCAGGCTGGAATGGAACGGTAAAAAATATCCGGGGCGCGGAGCGAGCACAGATGTGATAGAAGCCAGTATTCGCGCCTACCTCAGTGCTGTGAACAGAATCTATGCGGAAAGGTGACTGTTATGAAAAAAAAATCAATAGCCATTCTGCCCGGAGATGGAGTTGGACCGGAAGTCATCAAACAGGGCATCAAAGTCCTGGACGCAATCTCTGATTTTGCCGATATAGAATTTGATTATCAGTACGGCGACATCGGCGGCATAGCCCTTGATCGCCACAACACTCCGCTTCCGAAGGAAACGCTGCAGCTTTGCAAATCTTGCGATGCCGTGCTGTTGGGCGCCATCGGGGACCCAAAATGGGACAGCGCTCCGGCGGATAAAAGGCCGGAAAAGGGGTTGCTGGGCTTGCGCAAAGACTTGGGATTATTCGCCAATTTACGGCCGGCCCGGGTCCTTCCTGCACTGGAAAATGCCTCAACCTTGAAAAAAAAGATCATTAGCGGCGTGGATATCCTGATTGTACGCGAATTAACCGGTGGCCTCTATTTCGGAACCCCCGCAGAAGACCTGGGTGACAAAGCATACAACACCATGGTATATAGACAAAATGAAGTAGACCGCATTGCAGATATTGCATTTACCGCTGCTGCTATGCGCAGGCAAAAACTTACCTCTGTGGATAAGGCAAATGTGCTGCTGGTCTCCCAGCTCTGGCGGCGCCGCGTGGAACAAATTTCTCAAGCCCATCCAAAAGTTGCAATGAACCACATGTATGTCGACAATTGTGCCATGCAGCTAATACGCAATCCGAGGCAATTCGATGTTATTCTGACTGGTAATCTCTTTGGCGACATTCTCAGCGATGAAGCGTCCATGTTAACCGGTTCTCTGGGTATGTTGCCTTCAGCCAGTATCGGTGAAAACCGAGCTTTATATGAACCTGTACATGGCTCTGCACCCGACATTGCCGGAGAGAACAAAGCCAATCCTATCGCCATGATAGCATCTGTTGCGATGATGTTTCGATACTCGCTTAAAATAGAACGTTGTGCAACTCGAATCGAGAACGCCATCAACAGAGTTCTTACAGAGGGATTGCGAACTGTGGATATCGCCGATACAAACGCGACGGTGCTGTCGACCGAGCAGATGGGCTCAGCCATAGCGGAAAAATGTGTATAACTATTCCCTCAAAATGAACAACAGATTGTCTGCTGATCAATGGCAACCCGGAAGATACCCGGACAATGAGAGCATAATATCTTTTTCATACACCAGGCTACATGCCGGAGGATATTCATATGAACAGAACCCTAATCATATATGACACCACCCTCCGTGACGGAGGGCAAAGCGAAGGGATATCCTATACCGCAGAAGACAAAATTAAAATTGCAAAAAAACTGGACGAGTTCGGTGTTGATTATATCGAGGCAGGATGGCCGGGCTCCAATCCCAAGGATATTCACTTTTTTAAAAAAGCAACTGACCTGGAATGGGAAAATGCGAAAATCGCTGCATTTGGCAGTACCCGGCGGGCGAATTGCAACGTCAGCCGGGATGAGAACATCGGTTTGTTGTTAAAAGCAAACACACCGGCTGTTGCCATTTTCGGTAAATCATGGGACTTGCATGTAACCGAAGGCCTGAGGACAACCCTGGAGAAAAACCTGCAGATGATTTCAGATAGTATATCCTATTTGAAAGACAAAAATAAAACAGTGATATACGATGCAGAACATTATTTTGACGGATACAAAAATAATCCGCACTATGCACTGGAAACATTGAATGCAGCGATTGAAGCCGGAGCCGATTGTTTGGTTCTTTGCGATACAAACGGTGGTACTCTGCCAAAGCAACTGGAAACTATCATCGAAAAAACGCGTACACAAGATATAACCTCTTCCTTCGGCATCCATGCCCATAATGACAGCGATGTTGCCGTCGCCAATTCTTTACTGGCCATTCAACAGGGCTTTGATCATGTACAGGGAACCATAAACGGATATGGCGAGCGCTGTGGTAACGCCAATCTCTGTTCGGTCATTGCCAATGCAGCGTTGAAACTAGACGTCGGGTTGAATAAAAACCTGAACCTGAAAGCGCTGACCAGAGTGTCCCGCTATATAAGCGAAATCACCAATGTACCTCAGCGCGATGAGCTGCCGTTCGTCGGCAACAGCGCCTTTGCACACAAGGGTGGTATTCATGTCAGTGCAATAGGCCGAAATCCAAAAACCTATGAACACATCGATCCGGCATTGATCGGCAATCACCAGCGTATCTTGATTTCCGACCAATCAGGGCGAAGCAACGTTATCTTCAAAGCTGAAGAGATAGGGCTCGACATCAAGGGCGATAACGACAATGTAAAAAAAATCGTCGATCATCTCAAAGAACTGGAACATTATGGTTATCAATATGAAGCAGCAGACGGATCGTTTGAAATCATGGCCAGAAAAGCGACAGGGGAATACCATCCCTTTTTCGAGCTCCAGGGGGCAAAGGTCATTATTGAAAAAAGGGAAGAAAGCAGCGCTTATTCCGAAGCGGTCTGTAAAGTTCTGGTAGACGGAGTCATTGAGCACACGGCAGCCGACGGTCACGGCCCTGTTGATGCACTGGATAAAGCCCTGAGAAAGGCGCTGGAACCGTTTTATCCGTCATTGAAAAAGCTGCACCTCGTCGATTATAAAGTTCGTGTCCTGGATAGTTCGGCAGCAACCGCTTCAAAAGTAAGGGTACTCATTGAATCAGCCGATGACGACAGCGTATGGGGAACGGTCGGGGTTTCGGAGAATATAATCCAGGCCAGCTGGCAAGCATTGGTGGACAGCATCCGCTATAAACTGCTAAAAGAGATGAAAAAAGGAGGTATACCATCGAACACGGCTCGATAACAACCCCGAAGGGATTTGCCGCCGCCGGCATTCATGCGGGACTCAAGGCAAACGACCTTGACCTTGCTTTGATAAAAAGCGATTCCCCGGCGACGGTGGCAGCCGTCTTTACCACCAATACCCTTAAAGCGGCACCGATTCTTTTCAGTCAAAAAATCATACGAAACAAACAGGCCCGGGCAATCGTAATCAATAGCGGTGTTGCCAACGCCTGCACTGGTCAGCGAGGTCTGAACGATTGTGAAGAAATGGCTGCGCTGACGGCAAAAGGGCTGGATATTGATGCCAGCCAGGTACTGATCGCCTCCACCGGTGTTGTCGGCGAATATCTTCCCATGACTCTGCTGCAAAATGGCATAGAGCAGGCTTGTAAGCATCTTTCACCTGATAACGGACTTTTGGCGGCAAAGGCGATCTTAACCACGGATACAAAAGCCAAACACAACGCCGTAGCCTTTCGGTTGCAGGAGAAGCGCTGTACCATCGGTGCCATTTCCAAAGGAAGCGGTATGATACAGCCGAATATGGCGACAATGATATCCATTCTCACGACGGATGTCGCGATTTCAGCAGTTTTGTTACAAAAAGCCCTTCGCCAGGCGGTTAATGTCAGTTATAACCGTCTGACTATAGACGGAGAAATGAGCACCAATGATTGTGTGTTTTGTTTGGCCAATGGAATGTCAGGAAACCAAATTATCGACAAAGAAAATCAAGAGTATGATACTTTTCGGCAAGCTCTTAATTCAATATGCCTGGACCAGACCCAAAAACTGGCCGAGGATGGAGAAGGAGCCACAAAGTCGATCAGCGTCACCGTGATGAATGCCCGAACCACCGAGCAAGCTGAACAGGCGGCAAGAGCTGTTGCTAATTCTCAGCTGGTGAAGACAGCGATCTATGGAGAAGATCCGAATTGGGGCAGAGTTGTTTCGGCCATTGGCAGTACCGGCGTGGAAATCAGACTCGAGAAACTCGATATCTGGTTCGCCGATATTCCGGTTGCCAGGAAAGGTGCGGCTGTCTCATACGATACAAAAAAACTAAAATCCGCATTAAAAAAGAAGGATATAACAATTCGTGCCGGTTTGGGGACAGGCAGAGAAAAAGTGACGATCTATACATGTGACCTGACCCACAAGTACATCGAGATCAATGCTGAATACCATACCTGAGTTGAACATTACAGAGGATCGACAATGTTAATGTCAAAAACAATTGCAATTATCGGTTCCGGCAATATGGGAGAGGCTCTGCTGGGTGGTTTGATTAAAGCAAACCTAACCAAGCCTGAAAACATCATCGCAACCGATATCTTTGAGAGCCGATTGCAAACCCTTAAAGACAACTGGGGTGTACAAACCACCCTTAAAAACAACAAAGCGGTTGAAAAAGCGGATATCATTGTCCTCTGCGTAAAACCGCAAACCATACAAACGGTACTAGATCAAATAAAACCCGCTGTTAAAAAAGAACATCTGATCATATCTATATTGGCCGGCATCAACACCCATACGATCCAATCTGTACTGGATAAACACAATCCGGTTATCCGGGCGATGCCGAACATCCCGGCCGTGGTCGACGAGGGGGCTACCGGCATTTGTCTGGGTCAGCATGCAAAGAAGGTTCATAAAGAATTGGCCATGCAGATATTCAGTTCAGTCGGCATGGTTGAGGTCGTACCGGAATCGCTTATGGATGTCATAACCGGTATGAGCGGTAGCGGACCCGCCTATATATATATGGTGATCGAAGCACTAACCGATGGTGGTGTTATGATGGGGTTACCGCGCGACGTTGCCACCCGGCTCGCGACGCAGACCGTTCTCGGTTCAGCCAAACTGGTAAGAGAAACGAACGTCCATCCGGCCGTACTCAAAGACCAGGTCACCACACCCGGGGGCACCGCGATCTCGGCAATAAAAGAATTGGAAACACATGGCCTGCGCCCCATGCTGATCAGAGCTGTTGAAACCGCCACCAAAAAATCAAAAGAACTCAGTCAACTGTTGACTGAAGAAAATTTAAAAAGCCAAAAAACAAAAAAATGACCTCCAAAAAATACAGGATAGGAATCGTAGGGGCTACCGGTTATACGGGTGAAGAACTCACCAGGCTAGTCTGCAAGCATCCGGCTGTGATGCTGGCATACGCCACATCGGAAAGCAGTGCCGGCAAAAGGCTGGGGGAGATATACCCCTGGCTAAATCAATATGGCGATCACCGATTGATCTCTTCGCAACAGATTGCAGAAAAAGAGGCGGATTTAGTATTTACCTGCCTGCCGGCAGGCGAGACCGCCTCTCTGGCCAGTGCCCTTTTGCAGAAAGGGGTCAAGATCATCGATCTCGGAGCAGACTTTCGTTTTCGTTCAGCGGATGTTTATGCAAAATGGTACAAGATAAAACATCCTCACCCTGACCTTCTGCAGAAATCGGTTTATGGATTGCCGGAATGGAACCGCGAGCAAATCCGCGGTGCGGCCGTTGTCGGGAATCCCGGCTGTTACCCGACCAGCGTTTTGCTTGCCCTGTTGCCCTTGATAAGGTCAAATTTACTGGGCACCGGGTTGCTTTTCATCGACTCTAAATCCGGAGTCACCGGCGCCGGTAAAACGCCCACGCCGACTAGCCATTTCTGCTCGGCAAATGAAAATCTCACTGCCTATAAACCCGGACGCGTACACCGGCATGTCGGCGAAATCGAAACCGTTTTGCAACACCAAAATAAAGGCTGTAACGTTATTTTTACCCCGCACCTCATACCGATGAACCGGGGCTTGTTTTCAACCTTGTACGTACCCCTGATAAAAGCTATCGACAGAGAAACGGTTCACACCTGCTTTGAGGAATTCTATAAAAATGAACCTTTTGTCAGGGTTGTCGATATCATACCATCTACGAATATGGTCATCCATACAAACTATTGTTTTATTCATGTCGGTAACCGTTACGACCATACCCTTCAGCTTTTTTCCGCCATCGACAATCTCGGCAAGGGAGCGAGCTGGCAAGCCATTCAAAATATGAATCTTCTCCTGGGCCTGGACGAAGAGACAGGATTACAGCCATGACGAGAAAAATTTTAATAAAAATCGGCGGGCGCGCTTTTGACCAGCAAAGCTGTTATCAGGAACTCGCAGAGGCATTTAAACGTCTGCATCATATGCGGTTTATCATCGTTCATGGCGGTGGCAATGCTATCAGTCAGGCCCTAAAAGAGGCAAAACAGGAACCTGCTTTTATCGACGGTTATAGAATCACAACCGAGCAGGATATTAAAATCGTGGAACGCGTCCTCTCGAAAGAGGTCAACAAGTCGATTTGCAGTCATCTCGAAAAATACGGCATCACCTGCCGCCCGCTTTCCGGTAAAAGCAAAAACCTGTTGCATGTTGAACCCTATTTTCGCAATGGCCGTTGCCTTGGAAGAGTCGGAAAGATCAAAAACATAAATCCTGCCGTGGTCTTACGGGTTCTCGAAGAGAATCAGGTACCCGTGTTATCCCCTGTTTCCGCAGATCAAAATGGTCTAACCTACAACGTCAACGCAGACAGTGCTGCAGCCGCTCTGGCATATGCAACCACCTGCTCGGATCTGATTTATTTCACAGACGTCCAGGGATTGATGATAGACGGCAGAGTGCAATCCGCTCTGGCTGCCGCAGAAATAAAATCGTTGATCGATAAGGGCAAAATTCACGGTGGTATGGTGGCGAAAATGGATTCTGCTTTTGCGGCACTTGAAAACGGAGTGAATCGCGTACATATAACCAAATGGCAGGGAGCCGGAGCTCTGGAAGAGATGCTTGACCAGAGCAAAACAACGGGAACGGTTATTCATCTTTAGATAAAAAATTCGTTTTGACCTCATAAATGATTTTTATATTTTAGTGAGCACAGCCATGATCCGGTTGCTACCGGGCAAGACGAAATTTTGAACCTTTACAGGAAATGTGATGGACACTAAAAAATGCATACAACTTGAAGAAAAGACAATTTTAAACACCTACAGCAGGCCTGATTTTGTTCTCACACACGGAAAGGGTGTATATGTGTATGATAAAGAGAACAAAAAGTATCTCGACTTTTGTGCCGGTATTGCGGTGAACGCACTTGGGCACTGTGAAAAAACATCTGTAAAAATCTTAAAAAAACAGGCTGAAAAATTATGGCACTGTTCAAATCTTTATTATTCGGAACCCCAGATTCGGGTTGCTGAATTACTCACACGGATAACCTTTGCCGACAAGGTGTTTTTCTGCAATTCGGGGGCGGAGGCGGTTGAGGGAGCGCTGAAAATAGCCCGTAAATGGGCGCACTCGGTCAAGGACAAAAACGCCCATCAAATTATTTCATTTCACCAGGCGTTTCATGGCCGCACCTTTGGCGCGCTTAGTGCTACGGGGCAGTCGAAATTCCGGGAAGGTTTTGAGCCTCTTGTTCCCGGCTTTGTCTATGCAACCTTTAACGATCTCGAATCGGTAAAAAAACAGATCACGCCTCACACCTGCGCCATTATCGCAGAACCGCTGCAGGGCGAAAGCGGTATTTTCCCGGCGCAAAAAGCCTTTTTGCAGGGATTGCGCAAACTCTGTGATGAAAATAATTGTCTGCTCGTTTTTGATGAAATTCAATGTGGACTTGGACGCACCGGCTCATTTTGTGCTTATGAACATTCCGGCATTGAACCCGATATAATGACGATGGCCAAACCCATTGCAGGCGGCCTGCCGATGGGAACCATTTTGATGAAGGATCATATCGCTGAACACACCAAAGTGGGAAATCACGGATCAACGTTTGGAGGTGGCCCCCTGGTCAGTCGGGTCGCCGAACATGTTATTAAAACAATAGCTGATAAGGATTTTTTGGCCCGTGTCAAAAAAACCGGTCAATATCTGAAAGACCAACTTTTACAAATAAAATCGGCCAGGATAACAGCCATACGCGGAAAAGGATTAATTGTAGGTGTCGAACTCGACCAGGATCCGCAAAAGACCATACAAACCTGCGTTTTAAACGGGTTGCTAATCTGCAAAGCCGGTAATAATACGATCCGTTTTTTGCCTCCGCTGACGGTAAAAAAGAAACACATCGATAAAGCTATTGGAATATTTCAACGCTCTCTAAAAGGATGATAATTCATTATGTTGCGAAAAGCAAAAATCAAGGATGTGCCCAATATTATACAGCTGATCAACCACTATGCCGCCACCGGAGAAATGCTGGCGCGGTCCCGAATTCAGCTCTACAATTCTTTACGGGATTTTATGGTCATCGAGGAAAATAATGCCATCATTGGTTGTGGTGCTCTGAACATCGTTTGGGAAGATATAGCCGAAGTCAGATCATTGGCAATTACGCCGGACCAGGTCGGAAAAGGTTATGGCCGCGAGATTGTCGACTACTTTTTACAGGAAGCCAGAGACCTGGAAATCCCGACCGTCTTTACGCTGACGTATAAACCCGGATTTTTTGAAAAATTGGGATTTCAAATTGTTGATAAAAAAGAGTTGCCCCATAAAGTATGGAAGGATTGTATCAATTGCCCCCATTTTCCGGATTGCGATGAAATCGCTATGATATGCAACACAGAGCAACAAACAGGATCGCGATATCATTGATGTAGCAGGGTTTGCAACGCCTGCAAATTCATACTTTGAATCCTTTCGCGAACCGTTTCTGCCGAGAGTAAAACGGATAAGATGATAAAGGGGAGCCATACAAAAAAATAGCCGGCATTGCTGTCACAATACCGGCTATTTTCTCGGTTATTATCAACCGCTGGCGATTGACAACGCCAATCAGCCCGCGATTTATTTTAGAAAAGCCATCTTTTTGGTCATGGTAAAATCATCAGCAACCAGGCGATAGTAATACACTCCGGAACTAACCAATTCACCTGCATCATTTCGACCATTCCAAATCAACTCATGATAGCCGGTTTCCCTGACATCATTAACGAGCGTATTAACAAGCTGCCCCTGGATATTATAGATATCCAGACGCACGCGAACCGGTTTGGGCAATTGAAAACGAATCATCGTCGTCGGATTGAACGGATTTGGAAAATTCTGCGACAATTCAAAGTCCCTGGGCACGGCGGCCTGGATTGAAACGGGCCCATGCTTTGTTTGGAATCCATACAAACTCACATCCTCGATTTTGTAAAAATATTCGCGACCGGCCTGGACCTGTTCATCTATAAATTCATATCGCCGTTCCGGGTTGGAGGGAATCAATTCCGTATTGATCTTTTTATAGGTTCCCTCTTTTGACAGACTGCGATAGACATTAAAGCCGCTATTATCAGCCTCGGAAGCTGTTTCCCAGAACAATTCAACGCCCTGATAAGGCGCTGCCGAACAGGTAAACGTGTTCAGCTCAACAGACGTTTTCAGTTGCAGATACCACTGATACGAGGTACGGGCATTATCCATATCAGATCCGTAGACATAAGAACCGGGATAGAACGTAAAGGCATTACTTCCGGTGTAGACAGCAACGCCATCAACGTACCAGGTATAAAAGACCTGCTGACCGTCCGGATCGTATGCATCGACGACAAAATTTTGTGTAACATCTTTCGTCATCGACAGTTGCTGACTCGGTGAGGTAAATGTTATGGTCGGGGGAATGCTGACATTATATACCTTTATATTGAGCGTATACATATCCTTTCCTCCCCGGCTATCAGTGACGACAAAGACCGGTGAATAAACTTTACCCTCCGGAGAGCCCTGTGAATAAAGAGGTTTCCAGTAAAAACCATGTGTTACCGGATTGAACTCCGCACTATCGGGTAAATTTTCAACCGTATAATAGAGTTGATCGCCATCATCGTCCCGTGCCTGAACGGTAAAGCTGACAGGCTGACCTTCGTTAACCGTCATATCACCAGGCATGTTTTGCAGCTTGGGATAGTTGTTATCGTCACCCCAGGCGGTAAAATTAACCTGATAAGGTTCATTGTTACCGGGCAGATAGGACAGCGCCACCGCCTGGTTTTTTTGCGAGTCTCCGATGATCCAGGTTGCCTGGGCGATTCCTCTTGAATTGGAAAGAACCGGCTGGGCTTCCTGAATCCGTCCGTGAGTTGGAGACAACACTGAAAAATGCACGCTGCCGTTGGGCGCCGGATTACCATATTGATCCCGGACAATAACACAGACAGGATTCAACAAGGGCTGGCCTTTTTCACCATGCTGGCCGAGGCCATCGTTTCCGTTACCGGAATGATAGTGCATGCTAAAGGGATAATCCGGGTCACCGACAACTTCAAAATCAATACATCCCTGTCCGCTCGGCAGACAGGCTGTAACCTTGTTGATACCGGCAACTGTGCCGGCCTGGTAATACACTCTGGCCTGACCTTGTTGATCGGTTTTAACCAGATAACTCTTGCTTCCATCAACAAACGAACCGATTCCCGGATAAGAACCGTCGTCCAGGACTGAAAAGGTCACCGGCACATCCGGTACCGGGTTATCGAAATCATCTTTTGCAATAACGATAAACGGCTGTGGAAATTGCTGACCAACCGTGGAATGCTGTTGATTTCCATGGCTGAGCTGTAGACGTTCGGCTTGCCCGGAAATTACCGTTGTCTTTGCAGAGAACGTAACCGGCGTCAGGGCCTGATAGTCGGGCAGAGAAACGCCATACAAGTTTGCCCCGATCGTGGTTCCGACAGTTACCCGAACTTTTGCTTCGCCATTTTGATCGGTAACCTGAATATTTTGTCCCAAAATGCTACCTTTATTGATGACGACATCAAAGCGTACCTTTACACCTGCCAGGGGCCATTGACTCTGATCGACCACGCGTACCTTGAGCGGATTGGGCAATTCATTTCCCGGACCGGCCTGCTGCGAATTACCGTCAACAATAATGATATTTGAAGGAGGTGAATTGATACCTCGTTCGATAAAGGTCTGCGGCGATCCAACCAGGTCCGGCGCGCGAACCTCTACCGAATTGAACTGTTCATTACCCAATTGAAAACGGTTTAAAGCAACACCACTGCTATCTGTGCGTACGGTTACGCCATCCAGAAAAATACCGCCACCGCTCACCACAGCGTATTCAACCTGATAATCCGGAATTGGATTATCAAACATATCCACAACCACGACGCGAAGCGGGTGAGGCAAAACCGTGCCCACATTTCTTGTCTGCTGATCTCCGTTCTGTCCTGACGCTTTCTCAATTCTGTAGGCGTCAAGCGGTACAAACGTGACCTCCACCGAATCGGCTACAGTGATACTGTTGTTCATATCACGGGCCCAGACGTGTTTAATCCCTGCAGTCATCGAAGCTATTGCACCGGTTACCTGACCATTGACATCGGATACCTGCGTCGGTTGCGATATGATCGGGTTTTGTCCGGAGGCTTCGAGAAAAACGGCTTTGTTGACAACAGGATTGCCGAACTTGTCACGCAGTGTTACCACGATGGTGGCTTTATTACTTCCCTGAGAAACCTGTATCGGCGTCGCCGGCGAGGCGATAATGGTCGACTTTTCAGCGCTGGTTATATCGGCATTGGCCCGGGCGGCAAAACGCAAGGTTCCCAAATTTTTGACACCATTATTGGCCGTAACTTCAACCACATTGTTGTTGATCCCGGCAATCGTTCCCAGACGCCAGCGAATTCTAGCAATTCCATTTGTTCCTGTGATAACGGTTTTTTCCCGCAATGAATCCGGCAGAAAGAATCCATCACCGGCAATGACCCTGAAGGTAACGGGTTGAGCCTGATGAACCGGATTATCGAATTGATCCCGGGCAATGACCATCAACTCCTGTGGCAAGACGTCGCCAACAGCCGCCACCTGATTGTTGCCATCATATATTTCGATATGATCCGCATTCGTACTATAAGCGGAAATATAAAAATCCACCGGGGAATAGAGCAACTGGGTGGCATTGAATTCCGCTCTGGCAACCACATGATTGCGATTGTGGCCGGCATATTTACCGGTGTAGAACTTGACAGCCGTCACACCTTCTGAATTCGTTTTTACTGTTTTTTCCGTCGTCAGGGTATCGTCAATACCACCGCCTCCGGCATCGACTCTGCTCAATACCTGATAGGTTATGCTGTGATTGGCAATAGGATTATCGAATTGATCCATAACCTTAACCTTTAGTAGCTCGGGCAATTGACTGTTGGTCGCAGTCTTTAAACTATCTTTATTGGTCGTAATATTGACCAATTTATAGGGATTGCCGACCGAAGAGCTGGCCCTGAACGTATAGGGAGAGTTGATAAGATCGTTCTGGTTGTATTTCGAACTTACGATCATCGTGTTGTTGAGCGATCCCGGACGCTTACCCAATGTCCATTCAACCTCTGCCCAGCCGTCATTTCCGGTCATCACCTGCTGTTCGGGCATACCGTCAATATTGCCCTTGATGCTATCCTCACCGCTGACAAAAAAGACAACCTGATGATTCGGAACGCCGTTATCGAATTGATCGACAACTCGTACCCTGATGGGATAGGAAAGTTTTTCGCCCACCTTACCCGCCTGACCCGTAGACGCCTGATCGACATTCATGCGTTTCGGCGTATCCGGCTGTCCTGTAGCCTTGAAAACAATCAATCCACCCTGACTAATGGCTGCGCGCGCTTCGACCAGGTTGTTGGCAACACCGGCGGTTCTTCCAAGAACCCAGGACGTTTCTGCAATACCGGAATCCGCTGATGTAATCGCCTCGGTCTGTGTGGCTCCATTCACCTTTCCGCTTCCTTCGGTAACCCGAAAGACAACGCGGAAACCGGGAACCGGATTGCCATACTGGTCGGTAACCTTGACCCTGATTTTTTCATCCAGCTCCTGATTGACGGTACCCACCAGAGTGTCGGCATTCAGTTTGGTCAGATTTTGCGCCAATCCGGGCTCGCGAATACCGGGAAACGGTAAAGGAGCGCCGCTGAGAAACTCACCGCCTCCTTTAATGGCGATGGCAAGCACCTGATAGAATCCGACTTTTTGGGGCATGCGCCAGGAGATCACTGCAATTCCGGCATTATTGGTATCAACAACCTTGGAAGAGGATTCGCCCTGGGTATCAATAAGGTCTCCACCGCCTCCCTGAACTTCAAACGTCACTTGATGTCCTGATACCGGGTTGTCATAGATATCAGTCACTTTGGCACGTACTTCGACTGTAGAGCCAGCAGGCGCTCTCAGGGTATCCGGTCCATCGCTTGCTAAAAGCGATGCCGGCCCCGGAGATGCCGAGGCATAGAATTTCATCGGTGAATTATCGAGGTGATAGTCCGTAGTGCCTTCCCGATAGGAAGTCACTCTGACGGCCTGGGTCGTATCGCCGGCTACGGTTCCTATCGAGAGTCGTACTCTGGCATAGCCGTTTTCATCCGTATTGACGGTTCTGGCGGCCTGCCCGCTGATGTTTCCGCCTCCTTTAATAACCTCGAATCTTACCGGATGGCCTTCAATCGGCGTATCATCCGGTGCTAAAATTTGAACGACAAAATCTTCCAACAAATCCTGAGTTACCGGCGCAATTTGGTCATCGCCACCTGCCAGAACAAGTTTACTGGCGCTGCGGCCGGAGGGGCTGGCCTGAAAACTATGTACCGGCATCAGGTTTTGAGCTGTAGCCGTGACTTGATGCAATTCACCAATCTGATTTCCCATGATCAATTTTGCTTTTGCTTCTCCGTTAACGTCCGTATAGACAACCAGAAACGTATCCGGAGCAGCAACGGAGTCGAGAGGATTTATCAATTTGGCATTCGAACCGGCGGCCTTGTTAAAGGTCACTTTGTGCCCGGCTATCGGATTATCGTGTTTGTCGGTAACGCGCACGACAAAAGGATCCTGCAATTCCATCAGAATGGGACCCTGCTGGTTGTCGCCGCTGACCTTGGTAAAATTTTCCGGTGGTCCAAGAGTGCCTGTGGCGCTGAAGGTAAATCCGCTTCCTGCTACTGCCGGAGCCTCAACCGTAACCTGGTTATCATTACCCACCCGAGGATCCAAAGTCCAGTAAACCTGAGCAAGTCCGTTCGCGTTCGTATTGATGGTGATAACACCGCCTTCTTCCGCTCCATCGACATTCTTGACCGTTCCGTCTCCCAGGGTAACATTAAACTTGACCGGATAATTGGCAAATCCACTGCCGTCATCCTTGGAAATCTTAACCACCAACGGCAAGGGCAATGTTTCACCGGCGTTGGCGGTCTGATTGGCACCGCTGACCGGTTCAATCAGATCCGGTGTTTCTCCTATAAGAATGGGGATCGTATGCGGCGACCCCGATAAAGCAGCATTCACCGCCTGCACCTCATATTCAGTATCAAGGAATCCGAGTGTTACATTCGTCGACGCGATTCCGCTTTGATCCGACTGGGTAACGCTTGGATTCACCGTAGCGCCCTGACCTTTGACCAACTGCCAGGTTATATTTGCTTCCCCCACCCGGTTATCATATTGATCCATGACCACAACGGAAACCGGTGTGGGC
>CAZSOP010000015.1:0-20029 GCA_964608385.1 uncultured Cytophagia bacterium | reverse complement strand
AAAGAGGTTTCGCGCCTCAAAGCAGGTATTTCCCATGATCTGAATAATCCGGGAAATGGATGTTATGCCGGATAGCGATACCGGCGTAATATCCGGGGCGTTTTCAAAAAGAGATTTTTCATTCATGATTTTTTCTACTCAGAGTTACTCACCTCCTGTAACAAGGTGATTTTGTATTATAATCAGGTTTAGTCATTTAATAAAAAAACAGCAATTGCGATCACGGTCGTCCACAGTCCGTCTTTATGACCTTTTGCGCTTTGGGCGATGCTTCTACTGACAAAAACATTTTTTTGATCCACTTTGTAGACTTTTTTGCGTTCATCCCAGGCCATATCGGGATCGAGCTCTATACCCATGGTCGAGGCCAGCATTTGCGCGGCAAGGTCTTCCGCATAGTCTGCTGACTTTTTTTGTGTTTCACCGTAGGCGTGATGTTCACTGATATAACCATACTGTTTTTTGTCTTTGGGTTGAGCCAGTCCAATCGCTGCTGAAACGAGCCTGTTGGGCTCATTGGTGCTTTCCCTGGCCATGACCACAAAGGTAATCTGGCCGGCTTTTAATTCAGCTATCCCCTGTTGTTGAGGAATAATCCTGGCTTTGGGAGGGAAAATACTGGAAACGGAAACCAGATTGCATTTTTCAACCCCGGCGCTTCGCAATGCCAATTCGAAACTTTGTAACTTGTCGCGGTGACAGCCGACGCCTTTGGTAAAAAACATTTTTGTGGGTATAAGTTTGTCCAATTTTGAACATCCTCCGTTTACACATTCAGGTTTTGCAAAAGATCAAGTGTTTTAAGAAAAATCAGGTTGAAATCGCTTTTGATTTTTTTATTACCTGATAAACAATGGACGCCAATATACCGCCTGTTATTGCTGTAATCAATTGCGGAAAAGACATGGCCAGTACAAATGGACGCGGTAAGGATTTACCGATAAACGCGGGTAAAAGGATTTCAAC
Organism: uncultured Cytophagia bacterium; assembly: GCA_964608385.1. GTDB lineage: Bacteria > Zhuqueibacterota > Zhuqueibacteria > Residuimicrobiales > Oceaniaggregativiventaceae > Oceaniaggregativivens_A. The sequence continues at coordinate 19,063 of CAZSOP010000015.1, read as the reverse complement.
GGCGCTATAGAGAATAACAAATTTTATTGCCGAGGCGATAATCACGGCAATGATATAATTCGTTTTGCAGCGTTGACACCTTTTGACAGAGCGGCGCACGATCTGGAAAACGAGAACAAGACCAGCGTTAGCTATCATGATGAAAGGAACCATTGGGAGCAGGGGAGGCGCAAGTTGTCCGCGCAACAGGGCCATAAGGGGTGTTATGCATCCTAATATGACACCGGCGGTGCTGTTTAATAGCAGGGTGGTCAGAAATAGCATCATATTCACAACCGGTCCTGTAATCGGCTGAGGTAGTCCGAGCATTTCAAAAGCGATGGTGGCGGCGGTTAACAATGCCAGCATCGCCATAAAGCGGGAATTATTTTTAATCCGGTTGTCGTACACGTTTATACTGTTGTTTATATCCGGCTTCCATAGCCGGGGGCAAGCCGATATATGCAGCCCATTTTTTCTGGTTACGATTAAATTCAATAAAAGTTAGCAGATTTTTTGTTTAAATTCAAGTTGAATATTCTTACGCAATCCTTTATATTGTTTTTATGTTACTATATAACCATCTCAACAAGATGAAAGGAGCGCCAGATGGAAATCTCCACTCAGATGTTAAAAGCCAGAACAAAAAATGAGCGCAATATATTTACAAAAGCAAATGTGCTCGGTATGGGGGTTGGTTTAAAGGAGACAGAGGGTAAACTAACCGAAGAGCTGGCAATCGTCGTGTTGGTAAGGAATAAAATACCGATAGAGGTTTTACCGAAACAGGATATCATACCGAAAACGATAGATGGAATCAAATCGGATGTCAAGGAGGTCGGTGAGGTTGTAGCGTTGCAGAGCACAACCGACCGCTGGCGGCCCGCACCCGGCGGGGTAAGTGCAGGCCATTATGCCATTACCGCCGGTACTCTGGGTGCATGGGTTCGCGATGCAGCAACGTCAAAGCCTTTGATTTTGTCGAACAATCATGTGATGGCCAACAGCAATGATGCACAAAAGGGTGATGCCGTTTTACAGCCCGGACCGCTGGATGGCGGCAGTCGGGAAAATGACACCATCGCAGAATTGGAACGCTTTGTTCAGATTCGGTTTCCGAACGGCCAGGAAAACAACGGTTGTTCCATTTCCCGGTTGATTATAAAAACCCTGAACACGATCGCCTCCTGGGTTGGCTCTGGTACCATTTTTTCAGCCTCTTCTTCAGCCCCGCAGAATGAAGTGGATGCAGCCGTAGCCAAACCCCTTTCCGAGGAAATGGTCAAGCAAGAAATTCTGAAAATAGGGCAGGTCTCCGGCATTGAAAAGGCAAAAGTGAATATGAATGTAAAAAAGTGTGGCAGGACGACAGAGTTCACTACCGGCAAAATTACGGTTCTGGACACCACGATTCAGGTCGGTTATGGAACGGGCCGGGTGGCTACCTTTGAACATCAGATTTTGACCAGTGGTATGTCGCAAGGCGGCGATTCCGGTTCTCTGGTTGTTGATGAGGAAAATCGCGCTGTCGGCCTCTTGTTCGCCGGGTCGGATCAGGTAACCGTATTGAATCCCATCGATACGGTCATGCGCCTGTTGAATATCAGCATCGGCGGCGTTAATCCGCAATAGATACAGCGTGTAGATTGAAAACCATATGCCTTTTTTAACTTTAATCACAATTCTGGGTCACGGCTTTGCAACCGCCTTGAACGCCATTCTGGTATTTTTATCGGCGAGAAAGGTCGGCAAGCGATTTGATGATTATGCGTTTGGCGCTGTTTTGCTGGCCGCTCTTTTGTGGCATGGCGGCAATTTTCTCTACCGCCTCTTTAATTTGCTTTTCGGAGCGGTAGTGGTTCAGGCTGCGGATTTGCTGAAAATCGTCGCCTACCTGGGGCTTTTGTTTCTGCCGTCGGCGTTGTTGCATGTTCATTACGCCATTTATAGCCGCCTTTTATATAAAAAAGTCGGTAAAAAGCACTGGATCGTTCTATGTGTTGTTTATCTGTTTACCGTGCCTTTTATCGCGCTTTCCCTGCAGGAATGGCCCAATGTGGAAACGGCCGAACATGTTGCGCGTTTATTCGCGCTCTGGTGCATCATTTCCATCTTTATTTCTGTTTATCTTTCCCTTCGATTCAGCAGAGCCGTACAGGATAAAGCGGACTATTTTTTCTACAAAAGCCTGCGTCAGATATTGATCGCCATCGGTGCCGGGCTGTTTTTGGTTTATATTATACCCTTGTACCGATTGCCCTATATCGGCTCCTATTTAAACCTGATTCTGGCACTCTCACCGGCGTTTCCCATGGCTGTGTTGAGTTATTATATCTATCGCTATAATTTTTATCGCCTCGTGATCAAACCCAGCTTGATCTATTCCATGATCTATGGCTCTGTAATGGCGATTTATTTGTTGGGCATCAGACGATTTGGAGAATATCTGCAGCAGTTTCCCGATATCCATTCCCGCTTTATTGAAGGGTTGCTTTTGGTGGCGCTGGTGTTTGCTTTTCAGCCCTTTCGCATACGCATGCAGGAAAAGCTGGACAAGTTTTTTTTCAAGGGTCGCTACTATTACCAGCAATATTTACGCGAGCTCACCGATTCGGTCAGCCGCATCGTCGATCTGGAAGAGTTGATGCAAACCATCAGCAATGCTCTGACCCGGGCGCTGCAGGCAAAAGCGTGTTCTCTGGTTGTTTTCCATTATAGCGGTCATTCTTTCAAAATTGTAAAATCGATGGGCAGCCATCAGTTGACCGATATTTACATATTGCTTAACACTCTCAGAAAAACCCGGCATCTCGACCTGAGGCGTCAGATACGGACGCAACGGGTCAGGAAGGCGATGCAAAATAACCATATCGAATTGGCCATACCGATTTATTCGCAGGACAAAATAACCGGCTTGATCAGTCTGACCGCAAAACAAAGCGGTAATCCCTACAGCGATGAGGAGATCGATGTTCTGCAAACCTTTGCCCATCAGGTCGGATTGGTGATGGACAACGCAAAGCTGGTGCAGGACCGGTTACAGTTGGAAGAAAAGGTTTTTCAGTCCGAGAAAATGAAAACCATGGGAGAATTGGCCACCACCATTGCACATGAAATGAAAAATCCGCTTTCATCGATTAAAACGATTGTGCAGGTTCTTCTTGAAAAAGCAAAGGGGGGAGAGGCGGAAGATTTAAAAATGGTGGTGAATGAAATTAATCGTTTAAATGCGATACTTGAAAAATTGTTGCGTTTTGCTCATCCCTCTTCCGGTCATTTACAGGTGGTGAACCTGGAGGAAACCGTAGAGCAAGTGGTTTCTCTGCTCAAACGGGAGGCGGAAAGCCGCAATGTTAACATCAACCGTCGGATCGAGCCGGGGAGGTACCCGGTTTTGGCCAGCCAAAACATGTTACGGGAGATTGTATTTAATCTGATACACAATGCGATTCATGCTGCAGGACGAGACGGCAGGGTTGTAATCGGTTTGAAAAAAATAACAACGCTTCCTGAAAACATTCTTGTTGCAGGCGGTGTTGATTCCGGAAAGGAAGGCTGGTTTTGTCTCTCCGTTCAAGATACGGGAGCCGGGATTTCCAAAAGCGATCTTGTAAAGATTTTTGATCCTTTTTACACCACCAAAACCGTGGGTACCGGGCTGGGATTGACCATTGTTAAACGCAATGTCGAAAGAATCGGCGGAGCCATTCAGATCAACACCGCTCCGGAAAAAGGTACTGAATTTTGTGTTATATTGAATCCAAAATGGTCGCAAAATGGCGAAAGAAAAAATACTTGTAGTTGATGATGAGACGGCGGCAAGGTATGGGTTGCGCAAAGCTCTGCAACCGCATTATTCTATTGTCGAAGCGGAAAACGGCATCAGGGCATTAAAGAAGATTGAAGATGAACAACCCGATGTTGTGCTCTGTGACATCAAAATGCCCGAAATGGATGGTATTGAGCTGTTAAAGGCGGTGCAGGAAAAAGGGTCCAATGGAACAATACCCCTTTTCATTATGATCACCGCCTATGGTTCAGAGAGAATTGCTGTAGATGCCATGAAAGCCGGTGCATATGATTATTTGAGCAAGCCTTATGATATAGAGGAATTGCGCCTGATCGTTGCTCATGCTGTAGAACGACTCGTACTGGAACGCGAGAATGTTCGCTTGCGGCAGCAGCTGGGGGATGGGCCGGATATCCCGATTATCGGAAAAAGTATACTGATTCAGGAGGTGCTGAGCAAAATCGCCAAGGTGGCCCAAACCGATGTAACCGTTCTTCTTACCGGTGAGAGCGGTACCGGTAAAGAACTGGCGGCGAGGGCGTTGCATGAACAGAGCAGCAGGCATCGCGCTGCTTTTGTTACGATGAATTGTGCTGCTATTCCCAAGGATTTGGTAGAGAGTGAATTGTTCGGCCATGAGAAGGGAGCATTTACCGGTGCGGTAACGAGCAGAAAGGGAAAATTTGAAATCGCTGATGGCGGTACTCTGTTTTTGGATGAAATTGCAGATATGAGTTTGAAAACCCAGGCGAAAATATTGCGCGTGCTCGAGGATAAAACCATTGTTCCTCTGGGTGGAAAAGGGGAGATCAAAACCGATGTACGCCTGGTTAGCGCCACCAACAAGGATTTAAAGGAAGAGATTGCAAAAGGCCTGTTTCGTCAGGATTTATATTATCGTATCAAGGTCATTGAAATTCATCTGCCCTCTCTTGCCGAGCGGCGTGAAGATATTCCTCTTCTGGCCGGTTATTTTGTCAAACGCTTTTCGCAAAAGCATCATAAACCGATTAAATTCATCGATCCGGGGGCGATGCAGTTGATTCAGCACTACACCTGGCCCGGCAATGTGCGTCAATTACAGAACGTGATTGAGCAGTGTGTAGTCTTGTCGGAAGAACAGCACATCATGGCTGATCATTTGCCGGACGAATTGCGGGTTGTGAACGTAGAGTCATTAACATTTGAAACAGGAAATGCCGGATTGATTGAGGCCAAAAAAAGGTTGGTCAGGCAATTTGAACGGGATATGATCAACGGCGCGCTGCGCCGTAGTGGTGGCAATGTCAGTGAAGCGGCCCGTCGTTTAAAAATAAAACGACAGTTTTTGCAGCAAAAGATGCAGTACCTGGGGATCGATGCCGACGGCTTTCGATGATTTATAAATCCGATCGATTAAAGACAAATGGAACATTTACGGTTACATTGCCTTCCGGAATGGGCTGAAATTTCAATCTTCTGAGAATATTGCTCAACTCGCGGATAAAGCCGTTGTTTTGGATGGTGGTTTCGACGATGTCGACTTTGGAGACCTGCCCGTTTGCCTGTATCGTCACGTCAAAGCTTACCTTGCCCCGCAACTCGGGATCTGAGCGCAAGTATTTGTTATAAGTGTACATGACTCGACCGTGTTGGCTGCGAATGGCACTGAGAACATTGTCAGCCGATCTCTGCACCATCGCTCTCTGCGATCCCCTCATTTGTCCCGGTTTTTCAATATTTACGTTGCCGCGTTTTTTCAGATTAACGCGTTGCACCGGTTTGACGTCCTGGATCAAATCATCCACATCGCCTTCAAGACCGGCTCTGAGGAGCTCGTCAAGTCCTTCTCCTTCGCCGCTGCCGCTACCGACTCCTGTTCCCTCGCCGCGGCCGAAGCCTTTGCCTTTGCGTAACGGTTTTTGTCCGACCAGTTCATCCAGCTCCTGGGTCAACCCCCGGTCGACAATAAAATCTGCGGCACTATTGTCGCCGCTGGAACCGCCTCTGCCGCCGATGAGGGCCAGTAATCCCTTGCTCGACACGGAACGTTCGGCGTTTCCACCGCCGGCGCCACCGCTTTGCGGCGGTTGCGATGCTTCTGTTTTCTCGGTATCGCCGTCGCCGGATTGATCGGCGACGTTTGCAGCATCCGATTGCCCGCTTCCGCTTTCCGGCTTTGCCGTTATGCCGGGTTTATCGATGACAAATTTGGCAATACGTTCAGGCACTTTTTCCACCCGGCCGGATTCGACGGGTTTGAGCGGGTAGTTTTTGACATAGAGAGCAAACATTACCTCAAAAACGACAAAAATGAAAAAGAGGCTTTTAAAGGCGAGATCCCGGGTTAGAGAACGCGACAGTGCTTTGTGCCAGGTATATGATTTGACATCGAGGCGTTCCGCAGCCAAACCATTGTAGGTAAACTGGATATCGGCATCCCCAATTTTCAGGGTGCCCCGATGACCGTGGGTTATATGCAAGGTGTAGAGATCGTTCTTCTGCGGCAACAGGTTATGCGTGATCAAATCGCCCAGAGACAGCTTGCTGTTATTTAAAACGATTTCTCCGCTGACCTCTTTGGAAAAATGTACTATGCACTCACCGGTTTTGCATTCGATCAGCGTTTGTTTTTTGGGAAAGTTTTTTCCATAAACGACAATGTCGTTTTTCGGGCTTTTCCCTATGGTTAAAGCGTCGTTTTGGCTCAAGGTATATTCAAAACGCTTCGAGCCTTGCCTGATCTGTGCGGTTAATGTCGCTTTCTTTTGCTTCATGTATAATTGATTCTCGGTTGTTCTCGTCTAGTCCTTTTGCAAAACCGTGAGTAGCATATCATTATAACCGACCTGCCCACAGGTGATCATTATTTTTTTGACCAGCCGGAACGGGATCTCCCGATCCGACTGAATGGCAATGGTGCCCTGGAATCCTCTCAGACTGGATGAAATTTCTCCGATACCTTCGGTGAGGGTTCTGAGGTTGAGCAACTCATCGTAGAGTTTATCGACAACCATTCTTTCGTTTTCCATTACCGGTTCGATTTGCTGAACCGGACGTCCATCCAGCAGAATCCATTTTGATGTGATCGAAATGACCGATGTCACCCGCGGAGGGGCTTGGGAAATGGATTCAGGTAATTTCAGGTCCTCGGTAATGGTTACAATTTGTCCTTCAGCGCTATAACTTTTTAACAGGAATACCAGCAAAATGGTAAACATATCGATCATGGGCGTTAATCGCAGTTTAAACGCTCCTGTTCTGACGCGCCTGGTAATTTGAAAATGGGGTGTTTCTGATTGATGAATTTGCAGCATAAGTATTCGTCTCTTTCATTAACCGGATATTGATATATTCGGGAATCCCGCTTCGCGGCAGTGGTCCATAACCGTGATGATGGTTTGATATTTAATCTCGTCCTCCGGAGAAATGATAATATCTTCTGATTCAGGATACTTTTGTTTTGTGCGTTGCAATTGCCGCTGTAATTGTTGCCAGTCATAGCCGAATTCCGTTTTCGATAATTTGGGAAAGGAGAGTTTCGGACTTTTTAATTCCAGTTCGTCTGTGCGAATAAACAAAAAATTGAGTACCACCGACTCGGTCTGTTTTTTGCTTATCGCGCTGCGGCTGTCTCTGGATTCCAGATTGGGCAATGATAAATCCAGTATTGCAACTTTGACAAAGACAGCGGTCAACAACAGGAACGGAATAAGAATTAAAAAGATATTCATCACCGGCGTTATATCTACGTCGGCTTCCTCCGTACGCCATTTCTGTTTATTTTGAAGAGCTCGTTTTAGATTCATCTTTTACCTCGATGCCGACACCATTTGTTTATAAAGCCTGGCGATATTCTCATTTATTTCATCTATGACATGGTTGGTTTGTTCCACCAAAAACGAGTATCCGATCAGACAGGGGATGGCGGTAATTAAGCCAAACGCTGTTGTGCTCATCGCCATGGAAATACCGGACGAAAGCAGCGCCGCCTTGTCGGCTGCGTCCGCGTGAGCAACGGCGGCGAATGAACTGATCAAACCGAGTATGGTGCCGAGCAAGCCGAGCAGCGTGGCGACATTGGCGATCATATTGAGATAATTGGTTCGCCGCTCGATTTTCGGAATTTCGACCATGGCGGAGAGTTCAAGTGCATTCTGGATATCATTCGGTTTGCCCGGCATCTCTTTCAGACCGGCCCTGGCGATAGAGGGCAAGGCAGCGGATGAAATATTGCAATATTCAATCGCTTTACTGATATTTCCCTGTTTGATAAATTCTATCAACCGGTTCACAAAGGTCTCGGTATCTATGCGGTTGCGAAATCGTATATAAATAAGACGCTCAATAATAATCGTTATTCCCAAAACAAGGGCAAACAGAATAACAAACATAATCGGTCCACCTGCGGTAAAAAATCTGATAATGCTTTCCAAGAGTAACCTCCTAACCTTTATGACGCGCTGAGTAAATTGGCTGCTGCAGAGGAGCAGAACGTTTCATAAATTTTTTCCCGATCTATTCTAGTCCGCTTGTCAAACGGATGGGTTTAAACTGGTTCAGGGAATCCATTCACCGATAACCCGTCAGCAGGACGTATGTGATGTGCCCTCCTGCTACCCGGTGTACAATTACGTGCCTTTACCTGAATATGGATGTGACCTGAAACACACACCGGCAAGAAAAATCACCAGGGGATGTAATCGTGTCTCTTTTTTTGCTCCAACGCGGGTTTGTTGATAATACGGCCCTTCTTTTCCACCGACCGGAAGATCTTTTTAAAAAAAGATCTGTCGATTTGAATATCATCGATTTCCGGGTTGTTTCCGGGGATGATGAATACAGCCTGGGGTTTTTCCAGCTGGCCGGTTATTTCAATTTTATCGAGAAAAAGCCTGATCGACCCGTCATCCACTTGTGGTTGCTGTGTTGCAGGGTCTTGCTGCTGTTTGGGCTGCGCTTCTTCGGTATTCTTTTGCTGTGCCGACGTTATACTGGTTGAAAAGATAAAAAATAGTATTGAAACAAGGAAGATTTTTTTCATGATCCTGTTCCCGGGTTTGTCATTTCGGTTGCCGGATCGAGTTCGTTTAAGAGAATAGTCATGCGTTCTCTGCTTTGTGCGATCCAGGTATTTTCGATTTGATTGAGTTCAGCCTGTTCCACGGTTTTTTTGTAGGTTTCCAGCGCTCTTTTTTTGTAGGGTTTTACGCTTTTTTCGAGCTCGCCGACATATTGCCTTGCCTCTTCCGGATCGAGTCCGGGAGGCAGGGGCGAGTCGATAAATGCGCGAACCAACTCTTCATAAGCCATGCCGATACGGCAGGATGCCGCCGTGCTCCAGTCCGCGATTTGATATTTTAGCGTCTCTTTATAGCTGTTTAAAACGATATTGAGTTTACCGGTTTTGTCTTTGAGCGAAAGATTGAGCGGAGGTTTTAATTCAATGTTTTTGTATTCGTTATAATGAATTTCTCCGATCATAAACTGAGACCGGGCGACGAAATAATTGTCTATGAATGCACCGCCCTGGCTGATGCTGTTATAATAATTGATGGTTTTTCGAAATTCCTGCATTGCCGGATTATAGCGGTTGGTTTTGTAATACATCAGGCCGCTCTTAAAAAGAGACTCGATGCGTTCTTCGTTTTGATCCGGAAACATCTCGGCATACTGTTGATACATTTTCTGGGCGGCATACCAGTCTTCCAGATTTTCATAGCAGAGGGCGGCATTTCTGACGGCTTTGCCAATGTATTTGGACATGGGATAGTTATTGATCAATTTGGTATAGTTAGCGGAAGCGAGGGTCCATCGCGATTTGAGTTCGCGAAATTCCCCGGCTTTATAAAGCGCTTCATCCGCCAGCGGTGAGTTTGGAAAGGTTTGTGCCAGTTCTTCCAGTGCCAGAGCGGCTTGTGTATAGTTGTTGTTTTTTTCATATTGTGCGGCAGCGGAAAAAAGTGCCCGTTCTTTGAATTGGGCATCGTTGCTATTATCTGCGATCGTCTCAAACACCTTGGCTGCGCGATCATAGCTGCCGATTTGGCTGAGTTCATCCGCCAGTTTGAATTGGGAAGAGGCGATAAGTTTTTGCGCCTTGTCCACATAAGCGGTTGAATCCGGGAAGCGTTTGATCACTGCTCCAAGCCAGAGTTCCGCCTGGTCAAAATAGCCGCCGTCGTAGAGCGATTGGCCGGCGTTCATGGCTGCGGGAAGATAATAGGACCGCTCGGGTCCCAGTTCGACCACTTTTTTATAGGCCCGAACCGCCGGGAAATAGAGTTTTAATTCGTGCAGCGTTTCAGCAAATTTCATCAGTACCTCATCGGTATAGCGGCTGTCCGGGAAAAAGCGAACATAGTCGTTACACGATTTGATCAAATCGATTTCGGATTGATGCGTGAGCCGCAGGGTCAGCAGATCGCCGCTACCTAAAAAGTCCTCAACAAATACTGCCGTGCTGTCGATCTCATGATCACTGCTCAGCAATTGATAGTAGCACAGGATGCGATTATAAGCAGCATCTTCCTGATAGCCGGAGGAATCGTATTTGATCACCACATGATTATAAGCATCGGCAGCGGCGTTGTAATCTCCCTTTTCGTAATAACACTCTGCGAGAAAGTAACTGATCTCGGCCGCTTGCTCGGAGCGCGGCCAGGTTTCAAGAAATTGCTTGTACTTGTCGATCGCAATAGCATAATCGCGCATGCGTTGGCTGGCCTGGGCTTCCGCCTGATGATATTTGCCCAAATAGAGCAAATAATCCCTGGCCAATTGTATGGCCTGCTGCTGTTCGTTTTGCAGCGGAAAATGCTGTACCCAAAAACCATTCGGGCTAAACTGTTCAATCGCTTTTTGTCTTGTTTCGTTGGCTTTATTCATGCGGTCATCTGATTCATAAGCCAGTACGATTTTTTGATATATTTCAGGGGCTTTGGGATGAAATGGATAGAGAGCCAATATGATTTCATAGGTTTCAATGGCTTTACTATAATAGTTGCGTCGTTCATAGATTCCTGCCAGCTTGTTTAAGATCTGCAGCGCATATTCTTCTTCTTTGCGGGATTCGAGAAAATCGTGCGCAGCAGCCGGGCCGCCGTATTCTGCAAAACAGGATGATATGTAATGGATCGCCTCTTGCCGCAGGTCGGTCATCGACCTGCCCATGATTTTTGAATCCAGCTTTTCTATATGAGAAATGTCCTCGATCAAATAGATAAAGGTGCTGATTGAATGGGAATACTCATTAATGTTGTAATAAGACCATCCCAATTTATAGAGCGCCAGATTAAAATAGGAGTTATCCCATTTGCCCAGCAGTTCTTTGTAGTGATTGATGGCATTGCTGAACTCTCTCTTGTCAAAAAAATATTCACCGATACGAAAATGAGATTCCAAAACGATATCCGAATTCGGATGGTCTTCTATAATTTGTTCGAAATAGGATTTCGCTTTGGCCAGATTACCTTCCTGCAGGTAGGCCATGGCCAATTTGTAAAGAACTTTATCTTGATAATGGAGGCTGGGAAAATCTTTCAGGATTCGCAAACAATAATTTTTGGTCGGTTCCAGGCTCATGCGCGGCATAATGGGTTCTGTGGCGATCACACCGCTGTCGAACTTTGCCAGATTCAGTTCATACTGTGCCATTTCGTGTTGAAAAGCGAGACTCGACTTTTGTTTGTACAGTTCTGCCAGCTGGAACATGACGGTGGCGGCAAAATCGCTGCGGGGGTATTTTTTTAACAGCTTTTCATGTTCTTCAATGAGTTTGGACAATTTTTCCAGATCATTGCCCGCTTCCATGAGGATGGCGGTTACCAATTTACTTTCCTGCGCACAGGCTTTAGGCGTGGGCGCAATCCCGGCAAGGAGTGCGGTTAAAACGATCCATGGTGAAATTTTGGCGGTTAATAATTTCAATTTTGTCGATCATCCGCTTTGTCTTTTAACTGTTTTAAAAACGCTGCACGGGCTCTGCCATATTCTGCATAAGCCCTCCAGTCGCGCCGGTCCTGCTTGATCCGGGTACGATGTCGCAGGTTTTCCATCAGATAAGAGAGATCGTCAATCGTTTTTCTCTCTTCTTTTATACGCCGCAACAGTCCATGCCGGATATCCAAAAGCCTTTGCTGTTCTTCCTTGAGATAGCCGGGAATGTCATGTAATTTGCCGAGGGATAGCACATCGATCAATTTGGTTTCGAGCATCAGCAGATCCAGTTTCATTTTTTCAAGGTTGCTGGATTCATTTTCCAGCGTTTCGCTGACTTGGTTCACCAGTTTTGGAATGTTTTCCCGTCTTGGAAAGATTTCCATCAACCGGTCATAAACCTTTAGAGCTTCGTCATAGCGTTCCAGCTTTATATAACAGCGCCCCAGCAGGAACATGCTCTCTTCCGCCATTTCGCTGTTGGGCGCAAAAGCCAGAATTCCGGTTAGCGGTTCCAGGGCGTCTTTATAGCGCTGTAACTTGACCAGACTCCAACCGGCAGCAATGAGTGCTTTTGAATACTCTTCGTGGTTTGTAGAAACCTGATTGAACTGTTCCAGTGCTTCCCGAAAGTAACCCAGCTCATAATAGATATAGCCCAGGGTCAGGTATGTTTCATCAACAACTTTTCGACGGCTTTGGGTTGTGATATTCAGCGATGTGATTTTATGAAATGTATCCAGGGCTTGCCTGACCTGGCGCCGGCGCATATAACAGGTTGCAAGGGCGTATAAACCATAGTCATAATAAAGGCCATATTCGCTCATCTGATTTAACAATTCAATAGCGTTCTCATAATTATTCATTTTGCTATAACTCAACCCGGCATAATAGCGCGCTATATCCAGAATTTCCGAAGATGCATGCGCCCGCCGGATGACCTTGTAGAATTCTATACATTTCAGATAATTGTTTGTATCGTATTCAATCCTTTGCAGTCCCAATAGAGCATTGGCTAGATGAGGGCTGTTGATATATTTCTTGACCAGATGTTTATATATTTTACTTGCGGCTTTTTTCAGATCGATTTCATAGAGGCAATCGCCCAAAATATAGATCACCTGATCGAGTTTTGAGTAACCGGAGTAAAAGTCCAGCAGGATCACCAGGTCGCGGGCACATTCCCAGTATTTTGCCTTGTTATAGAGGTTTTTTGCCTCATAGAACAACTGGTCTGAAGTTTTTTCGAGACGGTGCTCGGATTCCCGGTCGAAACGCTGGGAAAAGCTGGAAATCCAAAAGAGACAGAGCAAAAGTGTTGTTATGTTGATTGTTTTTTTCACAAGCCTTATTATCTATGCATAGTTTTAATTTTTAAACTATTGCGATTCTTTTTGTTCCTTTTTTTCAAGGTTTTTACGCATCTCTTCCAGTTCTTTTGCCACCTGTTTGCGCTTTTTTCGAATCTCTTCAAGTTTGCGCTTTTCCTCTTCTTCCGTTTGTTGTTGTGCTTTTTCCGCCGGTGTCAGGTATTTAAAAAGCGTTGTGCGATAGGTTACACCCACTATTGCTTTCCATTCTGCATAGTCTTTTATCAGGGGAGTTTGTGTTTTCACTTTTTTGCCGGCTTTTTTGTGCAAGCCCACATCCACTGCAAGATCAAATATTAAATTCGCCGGTCCCATGAAGCGAAACCCCTGTGTGTATCTCAGCGAGTTGTACTCGAAGGCAATCGACGGATTGTTGAAAAAGACCTCACCGCTCAATTCAGAATATAGCAAGGAAGAACGTATCGGGAATTTTAGGGCAACGCCACCGATAAATTGATCGATCTCGGCATGAAAATATCTGTCATTCCAATTGTGATCCTGGTAACCGGCGTTAAAGGAAAATTTGAGGGGAAATGCTGCGGGAGAATTTTTAAAATCAAGATTAAAGAGCAGCAGCGTTCCCCAGCCGTTTTCACCGGAATTATAGGGTTCAAACCGTATATTGGCAGTCGGCGCGGTTGCAAAATTGGCAAACGCCACTACACCCAGCTGAAAAACGGAGGCTGATCCGAAAATTTGATATTTCAACCCGACTTTTGTATCTCCCAGGGGACCCCAAACATGATTTTGATCGTCTTGATAAGGAACGAATTGGGTAAAGAGTTCCAGGTTTTTAAACAGGCCAAGCGTCAGTCCTATGCTCAGCGTATGGTCTTCATACGAATTTTGTTTTTCTTCTTTCAATATGCCGTCGGCGTCCTCTGTGGTGATATAGCCCAGATAAACAGGATTGACAAACAGATTGCCCGTAAATACGGTTTCCGCATCGTATATTCGCAGCAATCCTTTGCCGCCGGTTATCCCGACCTGGCTCAAGGCCGGAATCGCCGACAGAAAGCTGCTGATTATGATTATCCTGAGAAGCCTGGCGTGCGTTGAGATTGCTTTTCTATTCAATTTTTCAAATCCTTGTTTTTACATGAATGCATATCAATAAATTAACTTTTAATTTAATTGAAACAAGATAAACATTCAATACATTTTTACTATAGGCAAATTAGGGGGTTTGCAGACAAAAAATTAAACCATACCCGCCCTTTTACGGATAAACCATTCCAGGGCAAGCAGGAATATGATGAGGAAGAGAATGATGGGTTGATTCCAGAGACTCTGTTCTTTTTTGATAATTTCATTTTTGACGTTGCCCTGAATCAGTAAAGATAACCTGTTAAGGGAATCGGGTTCGATATATTGCCCTCCGCTGTTCAGGGCCAGACTTTTCAGGGTGATGCGCGCCTGTCTGGTGACGGAGAGCTCTTTGCTGTATTCACCCACTGTAAATCTAAATTCTGTGTTCCCCAGGTCCCGGTTATGAAGAGATGCCCGGGCCCGGATCGTATAATCACCCGGGTATTGTGGAGAAATTTCAGCTCTGTATATACCTGTTTCCACCGCGGTGGGGATGTATTCTTTTTTATAAAGAGGGTGCTGCAAACGCAACAAAATGTCGGCGGAATCAACCGGCTCGAGTTTTTGATCGAAGGCCTGAACCTCTATAAGGGCTTTTTCGCCGAAACGGTAGCGGCTATTGGCTTTAATCTGTACAAGATTATCCGATTGTTTGGTTTCCAGCCATCTGATCGTGTGGTTAATAAAGTGGTGATAGATTCGGTTTTGCGGATCCATGCCTTTTACCATTAAATCCCATTGCCAAATGCCATCCGCTAAAAGCGCCGCGGATTTATTCGTCGTGCTTTTACGGATCACAAATAAAGGACTTTTTGCTGTGTTTTGTTTTTTCAAAATATCCCGAACGCCATATAATAATACGGTACTGTTCGGCCACAGGGTTATGTTTTTCAGGTTCATATATACCGGTGGAAGTTGATCCCATATTAATGATCCGGGGGGTATTTGTTCATCAAATGCGGTAATCGGGTGTTGTTTCCCCTGTACAGAGAGCAGAGGATATACCTTTTCCGTCTGGGCAGGCATGCTGTTTGCAAGAACCGGAATAAAAGGTTCCAGTTCCTCCAGTTTTCGCATGTCGACAGACTGATCTGTAAAGAGCAGGATGGATTGCTGGTTTTGCTTTAAAGATTTGATTAATTTTTGTAACAAGGCGTCAGATGTGTGTCGGCCGGGAAAATCGACCAGGATAAAAATATCCACTTCCTGCAGCCGGGAGAGTATGTCGCTTTTGGGGGCGATATGAAAGAAAGCGTTTTGGTCCTTTTGAACCTCGGCGAAAATTTGATATCGTTTGTTTTGGCTCAGATGTCGCCTTAAAAAAGAAATTTCCGGCGTCACTCTGCCGGCCAATATGAGAATGGTGAGCTTTGCTTTTAATACATCTATGTAAACGGTTTGACGGTTGTTTTCGAGCATTTTCTCATCGCTTTTGCGTCCTATATCAACGATGAGTTTATGCTGTCCCGGCGTTTGCGGTATATAATCAAGCGTGATCGTTTTCTCTGACGGCGAAGGCGGTAGTTGTACGGTTTGTCGCGCATACACAGAATCATCTTTCATCAAACGGACGGTTGTCTGTGTTCGGGAAAAGCCGTTATTCTGTATCTTGATTTTAACCGGCGTCGATTCTTTTGTATAGGCAAAGGCGCTGGTGGACAGATCCTTTATTTTAAGGTCCGGTACTTCTTTATCAGAACCGATACCGACGCTGTAAATGGGCACAGTGCTTTTTTCAGCGCTGCGAACGGGATTCCCTCCTTTGTTATAATTTCCATCGCTGATAACCAACATGGCGCTGAGGTTTTCGGATTGCAATTGTTCCTGTACCTGCCTGATGGCCAGCGAAATATCCGTAGCATCGCCAACAAACATCAGTGAATCTATTCCCGGGGCAGAAAAGGCTTGTGGGTGTGATGAGAATCGGTACCATTTAAAGCCATAGTCCGGAAACATACCGGTGAGTTGATGGAGAACGGATTTAACGATTTTCGGCCGGTTGCCGCGGGCGTCTTCCACATTCATACTTGCGGATACATCCGTCAGCACGGCAAGCTGAGGGGGATGAAATTTTTTATAGCGATGGCCGAGTGTAGCCTGGAACAGAACCAACAGACAGAAAGTCAGGGCGAGAGCACGAAGCGCGATGAGAAGAACTTTTTTTGATTTTGAAATGACCGGGTTGGTTTTTCTATAGATATAGATCGTAAAAAGCACGGCTGACAGCAATGAGAGGATAACCCAGAGCGGATGTTGCGAAAAGAAGAGCCAGTATTGATTCAGGAACAGTGTCAAGATTTCCCGCCTTTTCGTTTCGGTATGGTGTCGAGGCTCAGATTGGCAATAACATCAAGGTCAAAACCGGACTTTTCGCCGTTTTGCAGGCGAATCGTTCCTGCCCGCGCGATCATTGCCGCATTATCGGTGCACAGTTGCGGTGAAGGAATAAATAATTCCACATTATTTTTCTCGCAGGCATGCTGAAACCGGTTTCGCAGGGCCTGATTACGAACAACCCCTCCGGCGAGTACGATTTGCCGGCAGTTGTGTATTTCTAAAGCCATCAATGTTTTATTGAGCAAAGCGTCGATAACAGCTCTTTGAAAACCGGCAGCAATGTCCGGCTTTTGCGCTTGCAACTCCCGGGGAGATAGTGATTGAACGTAATAGAGAACAGCTGTTTTTAAACCGCTGAAACTAAAATTAAGATTATTTTTTTTAGCCAGGCCAATCGGAAAATGTATTGCCCCATCGTCTCCGGAGATCGCCGCTTTTTCGATAGCCGGGCCGCCCGGATAGCCTAAATTTAAAATTTTAGAAACCTTGTCAAATGCCTCACCGGCAGCATCGTCAATGGTCTGGCCGACAATTTTATAGCAGAGTGGTTTTTCCACATGGACCAGCAGGGTATGGCCGCCCGAAACCACCAATGCCAAATAGGGATAATCGGGCCGGTGGCTTTCCGTGGTTGTTGCCAGAATATGTCCTTCCAGGTGGTTTATGCCGATAAAGGGCAGACCCAGAGAGAACGCCAATGCTTTGCACATGCTTAATCCTACAAGCAGAGAGCCTGCCAAACCGGGGCCATAAGTGACAGCAAGGCCCTGCAGATCGGAGAAATCGATATTTGCTTCAGACAGGGCGCTCTGAATGATCACGGGCAGCTGGCGCAAGTGGGCTCTGGAGGCGAATTCCGGCACCACGCCACCGAAGCGTTGGTGGATTTCCTGAGTTGCCACCACGTTGGAAAGAATGTTGTCCTGTGCAACGATCGCAGCGCTGGTTTCGTCGCAAGATGTTTCAATTCCCAATACCATCATGTTCAGACCGCTTTTAGGGGTTCCGGATTTTAACAGACAATGATCATATTTACAAATGAGTTACGGCTTTAATGAAACGCTTCCAGTTATGCTTGAAACGCACACAGCAGCTGCAGGTATACAACGGTTGAATACGACATTCTAACGCGTTTCGGATTCATTTCGTTCCAGGATAATTTTAAATTGCCTGGGTTCTATATCGCGAAACCGAACTTTGGGGATCGGTTTGATCTCCGGGGTAAAACTTTTTGCATTTTGACGTTGTTGCCCGGCATAGTTTATTGTGGCCACAATGTCATCTTTGGTGATACCGGATACCACCTGGACCCCGCCCTCGATGACCAGGGACAGGGTTGAGGGAAAAATAATGGCATTGCTGTGAGGCGGCAGGTTTATGGCTTTGACGGGAATACCTTGTAAATGTTTCTCCATCAATTTCTGTATATCTGCAGAGACTTCTACTCTGTTCACGAGCAATTGGCTTTTGGCAATATTGGGATCGATGAGATCGATGCGTTTTCGCAGGGGAAATTTTAAATTTTCCCAATTTGCTTTTTGCGTGCGGATAAAGGTACAACTGTCGAGAAAGGTTTCGGGTCCCCGGATGGTGACTTGTGCCGGCTGAATGGAGATATCTCCGACCAGAGTGTATCCGGCTTTTGGTTTGATGATGAATTCAGGTTTGACGGGGACGGTTTTTTCCACCACCTTTTTCATTTCCAGTTTGATCTGTTTGGGGCTGAGCAGATCGATGACGTTCAGGGATTTAGCCGTGCCGGTGAGGACGATGTCTTCCTGAGACAGGTTTACCGTGGCGGTACCGCTTTTCCAGGTGATGTTATTGAGCCAGAGTTTCCCTTCCCGGAAGATGAGAAAGGCAAGCAGGTTAACGCCTTCTCCCCGTACTCTGACTTTGGCTTTTTGCGGTATTTCATTGGTGATGACAAAATTTTGTTCATTTTCAGGAATGGCGATGGGAATGGTGGTCACGTGTTCGAAAATACCACCCGTTACGATCAGGAACCAAATGATGATGGCAAAGAAGGTGGAAGCGATTTTAGGTTTGTGACGGTTCCAAAAGTTTGATTCCTTGTTTTTATATAGAATTTTTAAATTTGCCATGAATAAGCTTATTTTTTGGTTTTGGAAATTTTCCGTCCCAAACTAATATCACCGTTATCAATGCGGATATGAAAGCCGCACGCAGGATTTGTACAGACCCAGGCTTTATAAAGAATTGAAGCGCCATCTCGACCATAATCGGACAATGGAAGTAAGATACCCTGATTACATTCCAGACAGGAAGGGAATTTTGGTTCCATGCTGATTCCTTTATTCGTTTACCTGCGGTTCAATTTTTCGTAATGTATTATGAAAAATTGTTGAAATCAACGCTTTTTTATCCCGGATACAACAAAACTCTGAATATGAAAAAAAGCCAAAATCGGCAGATTCAATTTTGGCTTTTTGATAGACAGCTTGATGGATTCGATTATTTCCTGACCACCCATACTTTGACGGTCGTTTCAACATCCGTATGTAATTTTACGGGAACATCATAAACGCCCAGGGCTTTGATCGGCTCTTCGATCAAGATT
>CAZSOP010000014.1:0-20059 GCA_964608385.1 uncultured Cytophagia bacterium | reverse complement strand
TATCATTTTTGCTGTTTACCATCATCATGCTCATGCGCCTGAAATTCAAACGGACAAGATAATTATTAAATAAGAGGACAAATACAATGATTGAGAATTTCGAACAGCTACTCAAGCAGGCGAAAAATTCAAAACCGGTTTCTGTTTCCATTGCGGCTGCGAATGACAGCGCTTCTATCGGTGCAGTGGCGGAGGCGATTGGTCTTGGACTTGCAACTGCAATTCTCTGCGGCGACGCAGAGCAGATCAAACAAAGCCTGAAAGCAAATGGTTTAAGCGCATCCGATTCTGTTCAAATTCTGAATGCAGATACACCTGAGACAGCGACGGATCTGGCTCTTGAACAAATCCACAAGGGCAATGCACATATTCTTTTGAAAGGTCAAATCAAAACCGCGCAATTGCTCAAGCGGGTTTTGGATAAAGACAAAGGTTTGCGCTCAGGGCAACTGCTCAGCGATGTATTTCTTTTTGAGGTCTCATCTGCGCGAATGATGATGATAACGGATGGAGGTGTGAATTTAAAACCCGATCTGGGACAAAAAATCGAGATTCTTAAAAATGCGGTTCAGGTCGGCCATGCGCTGGGCAATTCGTGTCCGCGGGTTGCTTTATTGTCAGCTATCGAGGTGGTAAATATGGGTATTCCCTCTACTCTTCAAGCCGCCATGATAGCGAAAATGAATCAACGAAGACAAATCAAGGGCTGCCTGGTGGATGGTCCCCTTGCTTTGGATAATGCTGTATCGCTTCATGCTGCGGAAATGAAGGGCATCGATTCGCCGGTTGCCGGCAGAGCGGATATCCTTGTTTGTCCTGATATCGAGTCGGCCAATATGCTGGCAAAATCAACCACCTATTTCGCTGAGCTGAAACTCGCCCACGTTATTGTCGGAGCAAAAGTCCCGGTGCTTATACCATCGCGCGCGGATTCTTCCCGGAGCAAATTATATTCTATTGCCCTGGGAAAACTTTTTTCAGAATATTTACAAAAAGAAAAGAATTGAATTTGTGCTCCAATTTAATTACATTTATTTATTTGTTCAATACAACGCTGGATGGATAGACTGTTGCGGATCAAAATTTCCTGGTTTGTTAATTTTCTTAAAAGTTTGCATGATGTTTTTGAACTATTTGGTCAATCGATTTTTTATCTTTTCGTACGACCCTATTATATCAGAGACATCATCATTCAAATGCATTCGATTGGTGTGCGTTCGTTGCCCATTGTAATATTGATATCCGCCTTTACCGGAATGGTCCTTGCATTGCAGTCGGGATACGAGATGGCTGTGTATGGTGCCAAAATGTATGTCGGGTCTTTAATCAGCATATCCCTCGTTCGCGAGCTTGGTCCTGTTTTGATTGCGATGGTGGTGGCAGGAAGGGTTGGCTCCGGAATCGCCGCTGAATTGGGATCAATGTCTGTTACCGAACAGATCGATGCCATGCGGGCATTGGGAACCAATCCTGTTAAAAAACTTGCCTCTACGCGCCTGATTGCCATTATCATAATGCTTCCTGTTTTAACGGTAATCGGAGATATTGTCGGTATCTTTGGTGGATCGATCATCGCTGTAACCAATTTAAATATTCCGAACGAATTTTACTGGAATACCGTGGTCACTTCGGTGACCTTTGAGGATATAACCGCCGGTCTTATCAAACCCTTTGTCTTTGCCATCATTATTGCCGTCATCGGATGCTATATGGGGTTTATGGCCAGAGGCGGGACTCAGGGCGTCGGCGAAGCCACGACCCGTTCGGTCGTTGTATCATCGATATTGATATTTATTTTCGACTTTTTTCTTACAAAATTTTTGATAGCAATCGCATAACCGTACCGAAAATATACTTTTCCGGGCGGTTTTGCATTTTCGAATTTTTATATATTCTAAAACGCAGATTTGTTTTTTGGTACCCGCGACGGATTGTCCGCTGGACAACCGATAGAGCAGACAACTTGATGATGAGTGAAAAACAAGATTACATTATTCGCTTTTGCGATGTCTATAAACAGTTCGAAGATAACCAGGTGTTGACCGGTTTCAACCTCGATATTATTCGGGGTGAAACGCTGGTTATTATGGGACGCAGCGGCTGCGGCAAGAGCGTGACTCTCAAAATTATTCTCGGACTCTTACGACCGGATTCCGGCCAGGTGTTTATCGATGGAGTGGAAATCACCGAACTGAGTGAGCGCGAACTCGTTCCGCTTCGCAAAAAAATGGGCATGCTCTTTCAGGGCTCAGCGCTTTTTGATTCTTTAACCGTCGGTGATAATGTCGGCTTTGCGCTTTATGAACATTCCGGTAAACCTTATACCGAAATAGAACAGATCATCAACACAAATCTCGAATTCGTCGATCTTGCCGGTACTGCAGGCCTGATGCCGGCGGAATTATCCGGCGGTATGCGTAAACGGGTTGCCCTGGCCCGGGCGATTGCTTATAATCCTTATATTTTGCTCTATGATGAACCCACAACCGGGCTCGATCCGATCACAGCCACCACCATTAACGAGTTGGTTAGAAAAACACAAAAACAGTACGGTGTGACGTCAATTGTTGTCACCCATGAACTCGAAAGCGGCTTTAGCGTTGCCGACCGCATTGCGGTCATTAATGATGGTAAGATTATTGAAATCGGAACCATCGATCAAGTTAAAAACAGTTCAAACGAATTTGTACAAAGATTCCTGGCGGGCCCAAAATGAATTCCAGACAACGTCAAGAAAGACGCCATGAAATTAAAGTCGGACTAACGATATTTATTGGATTGGCGTTACTCATTTTTTCTATTCTTTATATCGGTCAGAACAGAGGAGTACTCAATCAACGATATCATTTGCACTGTATGATGTCGCGCGTGAATGGTCTGCAACCGGGTGCACCGGTTCAATTGGCCGGATTGCGCGTCGGTACAGTATCCAAGGTAGATTTCTCCGAAAAAGTCAGCGATCAGAAAATCAGGGTGCTGCTCGAAATCGATAAGGATGTACAGCCACGCATTCGGCAAAATTCCGAAGCCCATATTGGTACGCTTGGCCTTTTAGGCGATAAATATATCAGTATCAGTCTGGGAACGCTGGATCAACCCATGCTTGGCGAAGGAGATTTGTTGAACAGTACCGATCCTATCGACGTCGAAGAACTTTTGGGAGAAGGTGCCGACGTATTCGACGAACTACAACGAACCTCGGAACATCTGACCGAGATCAGCAATAAAATTAATACAGGAACCGGGACTTTGGGATTACTGATCAATGATCCCCGAATGTATTATGATATTGATCGTATTTTGTTGCTGCTTGAAAATCTCAGTGCCGACCTCGCTGAGGGTGATGGTGCGATTTCGCGAATGTTGACAGATCCGAAGCTTTACAACAATCTTAATACATTTCTGCAATCCTCTATTTCTCTAGTCGATAGCGTAAAATCCGGATCCGGGACGCTGTCTCGCCTGATCAGAGATCCGCAATTGATTGATCAATTGCTGCTCAGTGTGGAGAATTTGCAAGATGTGATCAAACAAATCAAAACAGGAGAAGGAACACTGGGTAAAACTATCAGCGACAAGGCATTATATGAGCAGGTTATAACGACTGTCTCTAAAATTGATAGTCTAATTCTCGATGTAAGAAGAAATCCGCAAAGATATTTAAAGGTAGAAATTTTTTAGCATGTCGTCCAGCAAGATAAAAAATGACGAATCAGAACAACTCACCGGCCAGCGTCTGGATTCCTGGCTGTTTGCCGCCAGACTGTTTAAAACCCGTTCTCAAGCCTCCAAAGCTTGTGACGGGCGAAAAGTTAAGGTTAACGGCAAAACCGGCAAACCGGCAAAAACAGTCAGAGTCGATGACAGACTCACCATACGTAATAAAGCAGGCAAGTATTTTACTCTCGATATTCTTGAACTGTGTGAGAAAAATTTGTCAAAACAGCAAGCCAAACGTTTATACCATCTACACCAACTGGAATATTGCGAAGAAACACAGGAACTTTTAGAACTATTTAATAAAAGCATAAAAGCTGCCAAACCCAAATATAAAGGAAGACCAACCAAAAAAGAGCGAAGAAAACTTGCAAAAATTCAGCGATCTTTAAAGGAATCTTTCTAATTACGTTTTTAGCCGCCTCTGGCCGCATTTAATAAATTAAGCAAAATGAGTTATTGAATAAAACTAATGTTTCCCCAGGTATAAACGCCTTAAAAAAACCATAGAAACAACCGCGAATACAACCTTGACAATTTTTGGCAAATTCTTTACCTTGGCACCATTAATTATGGCGTGTCAAC
Organism: uncultured Cytophagia bacterium; assembly: GCA_964608385.1. Taxonomy (GTDB): domain Bacteria; phylum Zhuqueibacterota; class Zhuqueibacteria; order Residuimicrobiales; family Oceaniaggregativiventaceae; genus Oceaniaggregativivens_A. The sequence goes on along the minus strand of CAZSOP010000014.1, from coordinate 15,757 downwards.
CCCATAAGTTTTAAATCTTTAAGAGCTTTTACGCAAGGATTAACAAAAGGGAGTAGACTATGGCGGACAATTCCAACAGTGTATTCGAGATGGCGTTGGAGCAGCTCCACGATGCTGCCAAGAGACTCAAACTCGATCAGAGCACGCTTAATGTTCTGAGCCATCCGGAACGCGAATATACCGTTGCCATTCCTGTGGTGATGGATGATGGTCGCATTGAAGTGTTTACCGGGCACCGTGTGCAGCACAACAGTGCAAGAGGCCCCTGCAAAGGCGGAATTCGATTTCATCACGACGTGTCTATTGATGAGGTTAAAGCATTAGCGATGTGGATGACCTGGAAATGTGCAGTGGTCAATATTCCTTACGGCGGCGCAAAGGGTGGGGTGCAGGTGGATGTTACAAATCTGAGCAAGGAAGAGATTCGTCGCTTAACCCGTCGCTACACAGTGGGTATTATGCCGATCATCGGTCCACATTCCGATATCCCTGCGCCGGATGTCAATACCAACTCGGAGACCATGGGATGGATCATGGATACCGTCAGTATGTTTCGCGGCAGTACAACGCTGGAAATTGTAACCGGAAAATCGATTGATCTGGGTGGTTCTCTCGGCCGCCGCGAAGCGACCGGACGAGGTGTAATGTTCAATACGCTGGAGATTCTCAAACGCCTCAGTAAAGCTCCTGATCATACCACAGTGGCCGTGCAGGGATTTGGAAATGTCGGTTCTGTCAGTGCTGATCTTCTGCATCGCGAAGGATGTACAATCATTGCTGTAGGTGATGTGTCCGGCGGATATTACAATAAAAATGGGTTGCCGATCCAGGAGATGATTAAATATTGTGAAACCTCCAAAAACCATACGCTGGAAGGATTCGACGGCAAGGGCATTCAAAAAATTTCAAATGAGCAGCTGTTAACGCTTGATGTTGACGTGTTGGTACCCGCGGCCCTTGAAAAACAGATTACCTTAAAAAACGCTGAGGATGTCAAGGCTGATATCCTTGTCGAAGGCGCCAATGGACCGACCACCCCGGAGGCGGAACGCATCTTGCTGAAAAAAGGTAAATATGTCGTGCCCGATATTCTCGCCAATAGCGGTGGAGTTGTTGTCTCTTACTTTGAGTGGGTCCAGAGTATACAATCCTTTTTCTGGGATGAAAATGAAGTAAACTCTAATCTCAAACGCGTTATCGTAAACAGCTTTAAGGCGGTTTGGGACCTGGCTGAACGCGAAGAAATCGACATGCGCAATGCTGCCATGATGATTGCGGTTAACCGGGTTGCCAAAGCCCTGAAAGAACGCGGTATTTTTCCCTAAAATAATAATTTGTCTTTATTGTCAAAGGGTTGCAGCAAAAGATATTTGCTACAACCCTTTTTTTATTGTATATTATCTGTAGATTGAATTATTTGAGTGATCACATTCTGCCTGGAATTACGATCACTCGCGATTGCCGGGCGAGATGTAACTGCGTCGATAGATCCGGCTTGTATAAATTAAAAGGATCAAAATGTCAACGATATGCTTCGGAAAAAGAGAATACTTTCCAAATATTCAAAAGATTCAATATAACGGTCCGCAGTCGAAAAATCCGCTCGCCTTTCGCTATTATGATGAAAACCGGAAGGTTCGTGGTAAAACCATGAAAGAACATTTGCGGTTTTCAGTCGCCTACTGGCATACCTTTGGCGATGCCGGGGAGGATCCCTTTGGCAACCGAACCAAGCTTTTTCCATGGGGCGAAAACCCGGATGAAATGGCGACCGCAAAAGAACGGCTGGATGCCGCCTTTGAATTTATGACCAAGCTGGGTGTGCCTTTTTACTGTTTTCATGATCGCGATCTGGCACCCAAGGGAAGAATTGCAGACCGAATATTAACTGAATCCGATTCTCTTAACCTGAAAAAAGCACGGTATAGCACCTTTGATCAGGGACACGGCGCAGAATATGAAAAGAATAGACTCTCCCTACAAAATCTGCGCGATATTGCCGCCGATCTCGGCGAGCCAGCACTAAAAAGCGAAAAACAAGAGTTCTATGAATGCCTTGTGAATCAGTACCTCTAAACGTATATCGTTACCGCTACCAATGACGATAATTTTGAAAGGAGGACTGTTATGAAAAAATTTATTCTATTCCTTTTTCTTTCGCTGCTCGGTCATGCGACCGCACAGACAGACAGTAGTCGGCACATCGTTAAGATGGATGCCCTGGTATATGCCGATTCCGCCCAATCAGCTGTTGCGGTCAGTTTTTTAAAAATTACGTATAAATTTGCCGGATATGGACTCTATATACCCGAAAATTATCCTGTGGTTCAGGAATTCTCTCTTGATAATGGTCAAATTGTCGACTTTATAAATGTATACCGGGCTTTTCTGAAAGGCGTAAGAGTAAAATGGAAAAAATATGTCCAGCCGCAAAATCGGCACCTATATTCCAATATTGACGAACGGGGATACAGACATTGGAGTGATATTGAGGTAAATGTACGCTTGATTGATTGGGAAGGGAATACAATCAAAAGCAGACTGGAACGACCGGAAAATTCCGATGTCTTTCTGACCGGCAAGTCTGATCAGGGAGAATTTTCGCTGCAACTTGATCAGGAAAATAATAAAACGGTAATGATCAAGTTTAAACCCAGATTCGTGATGCGGTGTACCAAAAATGAAACGCATATATTCCCCAATAAGAATTGGAAATTTTGTCCGATATGCGGTGAGCCTTTGAGACGGATCGGAATTCTGGATGATTAGAAACAGCATCGACAATTTATCAGTGAATTTATCATTTGAATAATGGGAACACCAAGGATACTCGAAAACGTTATTCTAATTGTTGCTATTTGTTCCATTGATGAGGATAGAATGGAACTCATCTGCCGTGAACTGCATGCCGGGTATGGCGACATTCAGTTTCGGAGCGATATATTTTCTTTTGACCATACCGACTATTATGCAAAAGAAATGGGTAAGGAGCTTTTTAAGCGATTTATTGCCTTTGAAAATCCGATCGATCCGACCGAAATCGTCGATATCAAGCTTTTTTGCAATCACCTGGAAGATCAATTTCGCTTGAAATCCAATCGCAGTGTTAATATTGATCCGGGATATATCGAAATACCCAAGCTCGTGCTGACAACGACGAAAAATTTTAGCCACAGAATTTATCTCGGAAAAGGCATCTATGGTGATGTACAACTTTATTGGCGTGGAGGCAGATTTATGAGCAATCCATGGACTTATGCTGATTATAAACAGAATTTGGCAACAACTTTTTTCAGTCAGGTCAGAACCTATCTACTCGAAGGAGCCTAATAACATGTCTATTACCTATAAAGATGCCGGTGTCAATCTCAACTCTGCGGATCAATCCACCCAACAAATCGCTGCTTTGGCAAAATCGACCTTTAATAAAGGCGTACTGCACGATGTCGGACTCTTTTCCGGCTTTTTTCAGCCGGATTTAAAGCGATATAAAGAACCTGTGCTGGTTTCAAGTATCGATGGTGTTGGAACCAAGCTAAAAATTGCCTTTTTGATGGATAAACACGATACAGTCGGCCAGGATTTGGTCAATCATTGTGTGAATGATATCATGACATGTGGTGCGAATCCCCTATTTTTTCTCGACTATATCGGCACGCAAACGCTTGATCCCGATGTAGCCGTTGATATTGTCAAGGGAATGTCCCGGGCATGTAAGGAAAACAACTGTGCCCTCATCGGCGGAGAAACCGCAGAGATGCCGGGTTTTTATTCTATGGGTGAATATGACCTTGCAGGTACCATTATCGGCATGGTGGATAAAGCCGAAATTATTGATGGCTCTATTATTGAAACAGGTGATTTTTTACTTGGCTTGCCATCTAATGGGTTGCATACCAATGGATTTTCTCTTATTCGTAAAGTTTTACTTGAAATGAAAAATATCAATCTTCATTCTTATCAGGAAAAACTTAAAGCGAGCTGGGGAGACGTTTTGCTCAAGGTACATAAAAGCTATAAAACCGCTATTGATGCTGTTAAGCATAGCAAATACATTTCAGGTATCAGCCATATCACCGGAGGAGGCCTGGAAGGCAATACCAATCGATTACTATCTAAAACGTTCAAACTCGATGTGGATTGGGACTCATGGCCTGTTCCACCTGAATTTTCTCTCATTCAGCAATACGGTGATATAAGTGATAACGAAATGCGGCGTGTTTTTAACCTTGGAATCGGATTGGTTTTTGTCGTGAAATCTGATCATTTGGATGATATTAAAGCCATTTTAAAAAGCATTGATGAACCTTGTTATGAAATCGGAAAAGTTGTCGATTATGTTTAGCAAAAAGATAAAACGAATCACTGTACTGGGAGCGGGTAGCTGGGGAATTGCTCTGGCGTTGCATTGTCACCGTATGGGCCATAACGTTACCCTTTGGGAATTTGATGTTAAGGAGGCTGGTATTCTCAGTCAGGTCAGACGCCGTGAAGACAGATTACCCGGAATACGGATATCAGATAAAATTGAAATTACTCACGATTTGGGACTAGCCGTCGCTGAATGTGAATATATTATATTGGCCGTACCATCTCACGTTGCCCGCTCAGTACTTTCGGAATTGGCACAATTTCCTGTTCAGCAGAAGGTGCTGATTAGCTGTATTAAAGGGATTGAAAACGATACTTTGATGCGGATTTCCGAGATTGCCGCCGATGTTTTTTCAGCAAACTTGGCCAATTTTGTCGTGCTATCCGGACCAAGCCATGCTGAGGAGGTGAGTAAAGGAATTCCTACCGCTGTTGTGGTTGCTTCAAAGAACACGCAGATCGCTGAAAAAGTACAAAAATCACTCACCAATAAAAGGTTCCGTTTTTATCGCAGCGATGATGTCGTCGGCGTAGAGCTCGGTGGTGCCCTGAAAAATGTCATTGCCATTGCTGCCGGAATCTGCGATGGCGCCGGCTTTGGTGATAATACGAAAGCTGCTTTGCAGCCCAGAGGATTGGCGGAAATTTCACGGCTGGGAACGCGATTAGGGGCAAATCCCCTTACCTTTGGCGGCTTGTCCGGCATGGGAGATTTGATTGTCACTTGTATGAGCCGTCACAGCCGAAATCGGTTCGTCGGTGAAGAAATCGGTAAAGGAAAATCGCTCGACAAGGTTTTAGAGGAGATAAAAATGGTGGCCGAGGGTGTAAAAACCTGTCAGGCTGCGGTGAAATTGGCTAAAAAACATCATGTCGAAATGCCTATTAGCGAGCAAATTTATCAGGTGTTGTTTCATTGCAAATCTCCAAGAAAAGCTGTTGAAGCATTGATGTCGCGAGAGTTGAAACCGGAAGTATGGTAGAACAAATCCCGCAGCGGAGAAATCGTTTAGGAGGAATAAAGATGTTTAAAAACATACTTCTGGCTGTCGATGGATCAACCTATTCGGATACGGTTATCCAATACGGTATTAAATTTGCCAAAAAATTCAAAAGCCATCTCTCTGTCGTTACGGTAGCGGATATCCGGATTTTTGAATGGGTCTCTGCTGTCGGCACAGATGGATTCGTCCCGATTGTTCCCACAAGCGTTTATGAGCAGGAATCGAGGAAACTGCTGGATGAAAAATGTGAAAAAATCAACAAAAAAGTGAGCCAGTGGTTGCAAAAGGAAAAATGTTCTTTTTCAGCTCAAAAATTGGTCGGCTCGCCCACTGAACATATTTTGGAACAATCAAATCTTGCTGATTTGGCGATTATCGGCAAGCGTGGTGAATATGAACGCTGGGACAATAGCGCCCTTGGTGCTACCGTGGAATCCGTCAGTCGCAATATTTATAAACCTCTTGTCGTGACCAAAAAGGATTTTATTCCGATTGAAAATATTCTGCTGGCTTATGACGGATCGGCTCATGCAAATAAAGCCATGCAGTACAGCGGTCATATCGCAGAAACCCTAAAAGCAAAAATCACCATCATTACGGTCTGCGAGGATCAGCAAGTCGCTGAACACTATTCCAGAGAGGCTGAAAAGTATCTAAACAATTATCAGATATCCATAAACCATGTAAACGTCAGCGGCAGCCATGGACGACAAATCGTCGACTATGCAGAAAAATCCGATCAGAGTTTAATCGCAATCGGTGCCTATGGTCATTCCCGGCTTAAACAAGCCCTCCTGGGAAGCACCACCGATTATATACTCCGTCATTCAAAATGTCCTGTATTGTTGGCAAAATAAATGGAAAGGAATGCGAAGATATGGCAGTAAAAATCACAATTCAAGAGGTCGGTAAATACCAAGACAAAGAGGTAACACTTTCCGGTTGGATTTATAATAAAACGCATAAGGGAAAATTGCTCTTCCTTATGCTGAGAGATGGTACCGGCCTCATACAGGCTGTGATGTTCCGGCCGGAAATAGGAGAGCAGCTTTTTGATGAATTCACTGCTTTGCCGCAGGAAAGTGCAGTTCAGGTAACCGGTAAAATCGTTGAAGACAAACGCGCCAAAGGTGGCTATGAAATGCTGGCCAAAAGCGTTGAGGTTGTACATGTTGCGGAAGAGTACCCCATCACCCCAAAAGAGCACGGTATTGAATTTCTGATGGATCATCGTCACTTGTGGTTGCGCTCCAGCAAGCAACACGCTATTATACGTATCCGGCATCAGATTATTCAGTCTTGTCGTCAATTTTTCGACCAGAACGGTTTTACACTCGTAGATGCCCCCATTTTCACCCCGGCGGCATGCGAGGGAACCACGACTCTCTTTGAGACCGATTATTTTGATAGCAAAGCTTATCTGACCCAAAGCGGTCAGCTTTATATGGAAGCTGCGGCGATGGCTTTTGGCAAGGTGTACTGTTTTGGTCCCACCTTTCGCGCGGAAAAATCGAAAACACGGCGGCATCTGACCGAGTTTTGGATGATAGAGCCCGAGGTTGCCTTTTGTGACCTCGATCAGGATATGGACCTGGCTGAAGATATGGTTGCCTTTGTGGTGCAGAGTGTTTTGGAAAATCGCCACAATGAACTGGAAACTCTCGAACGGGATATCTCCAAACTGGAAGCGATCAAAAAGCCATTTCCCAGAATCAAGTATGATCAAGCCGTAGAGCTGATAAAAGAAAGCAACCCTGGTTTCCAATACGGAGATGATTTTGGCGCCCCGGATGAAACGATCATCTCTGAACATTATGATCGCCCTGTTATGGTTACCCATTATCCCGCAGAAGTAAAAGCGTTTTATATGAAAAAGGATCCCAATGAGCCGGATAAGGCCTTGTGCGTTGATATGCTGGCTCCGGAAGGCTATGGAGAAATTATAGGCGGTGGCCAAAGAGAAGATGATTTGAACACTCTCCTGCAGAAAATCAAAGAGCACCAGCTCCCGAAAGAGGCTTTTCGCTGGTACCTGGATTTACGCCGCTACGGTTCCGTTCCCCATGCAGGATTCGGCTTGGGTGTCGAACGTACAGTAAGCTGGCTTTGCGGTATACACCATGTCCGGGAAGCCATTCCATTTCCACGAACGCTTTTAAGGCTTTATCCATAATTCACATTTACCGGAGGAATATGAATACGCTGCACATTATCGTCAAAGGACGCGTACAGGGCGTCGGCTTTCGGCATTTCGCCCTGATACAGGCGAAACAACGAGGCCTTACCGGAACGGGTAAGAATCTATCCAATGGCAATGTAGAAATATATGCCACCGGAAAAGAAAATACATTGAGGGATTACTTGAATACGATCAGGCAAGGGCCGGTATCTGCAGATGTTAGTGGTGTTGACAGTGACTGGCAGGAACCAACAAACACTTATGATGATTTTAAAGTTGTCTTTTGAAAGGAGCCGAATATGGATTTGTCCAAACGAATACGGAGCATACCCGATTTTCCCAAAAAAGGAATTGTATTTAAAGATATAACCACGCTTCTGGCTGACGGCGAGGCCTTTGCTTACAGCGTTGACCAAATGAAGGCCCTGTTCGATCAATACAAGCCGGATGTTGTAATTGGAATAGAGTCGCGAGGCTTTATTTTTGCCGGTGTACTCGCGCACGCCTGGAAGGTGGGTATGGTACCTGTGAGAAAGCCCGGTAAACTTCCCTATAAAACCGTAAGCGAAACCTATTCTCTGGAATATGGTGAGGATTCCCTGGAAATACATGTTGATGCTTTGAAAGCAGGACAGCGCGTCCTCATTGTTGACGATTTGCTGGCGACCGGCGGTACGGCCCGTGCCACCGCCAATCTGGTGGAAAAATTAAATGCCGACGTTATCGGATTCTGTTTCCTCATCGAATTGGAATTTCTCAAAGGCAGGGAACTCATCAGTGATTATCGTATCGAGTCACTGATACAGGTTCCGATGTAGGTTCCTGAATTAGGACACGTAAAAATATTGGTCTACAATTCATATGCCTTGCATTTTTAATTTATTATACCTATAATTAACTAATTAAATATAGTGTCTTAGCACCAGAGGTGGTTCAATACCTTTTAATGAATCATCCCGTGTATGCCTCCGAATGGATGAGAATTAATCACACGAAGACCTAGGAGGTTGAATGTATCGCATTCTTGTCATGAATCCAGGGTCAACCTCAACCAAAGTCGCTCTTTTTCAAGATGAAGATTGCATTTTTTCAGAATCCCTTCCGCATTCTACAAACACGCTGGCGAAATTCGCTTCAATGATTGATCAATTCGAATTTCGCCTCGAATCCATTCGATCGATTTTGCAACAAAAGCAAGTTGCACTGGAGACTATAGACGCTTTTGTCGGCCGCGGTGGCTTGCTCAAACCGATCCCCGGCGGGACTTGGGTAATCGATGAAAAAATGCTTCATGATTTGCGCCTGGCAAAATACGGCGAACATGCTTCCAATTTGGGAGCGATTCTTGCTTTTGAGTTGGCAAAATCAGAGCAAAGACCATCATTTATCGTTGATCCGGTGGTCGTCGATGAATTGTGCAACCTGGCCCGCTATTCCGGTCATCCCTTGTTAAAACGAAAGAGCATCTTTCATGCCCTGAATCAAAAAGCTGTTGCCCGTAAGTTGGCGACTCTCCTGAACAAGCCCTACGAACAGCTTAATCTAATCGTCGCCCATATGGGCGGCGGTATTTCGGTCGCTTCACATCAACAAGGCAATGTTGTCGATGTGAACAATGCATTGGATGGAGAGGGACCGTTTTCTCCGGAGCGGTCTGGTACGTTGCCGGTCGGTGATTTGGTTTGGTTGTGTTTTTCATCAAAATATGATGAACAAACGCTTAAAAAAATGATTAAAGGCAGAGGAGGTCTGGTCGCCTATCTGAACAGCAATGATGTGCGTGCCATTCAGGCTGATATCGACAACGGCAATGAACAAGCAAGAGAAATCCTGGAAGCAATGGCTTATCAGGTTTCCAAGGAGATAGCTTCCCATGCCGCCGTTCTCAAGGGTAGCATAGATGCTATTGCACTTTGTGGTGGACTGGCGTTCAACCATAGTTTTATCGAGTGGATTAAAGACCGCATTTACTTTCTCGCCCCCGTATATGTCTTTGCAGGCGAAGAAGAAATGCAGGCTCTTGCGCTTGGTGTTTTGCGCGTACTGAAAAATAAAGAAGCAGCCAAACGATATAACGGGTGAATCGCAGCATGAAAACGCAATCATTTGACCAGGTTCTCAAACGCGTAAAAGGAGAATTGAACAAAACCATAGCCGTAGCCATGGCCGAGGAAGAAGAGGTTCTGGCTGCTGTCAGTATGGCTTATCGCGAAGGGCTTGCAGATGCTGTATTAGTAGGAGATGAAAAAACGATTCGGAACATCAGCGCAGAACACGATATCGATATTTCTGCTTTTGATATCGTACAGGCCGATAGTGAACAACAGGCGGTGGTTCGCGCCGTACAACTGGTCAGAGGCCATTTGGCCGATGTTCTGATGAAAGGTAAATGTTCGACTGCCACGCTTCTCAAAGCGGTTTTGGATAAGGAACATGGCCTCCGGTCCGGTAAGCTGCTTTGTCACCTGGCAGCTTTTCAAGTCGACGCTTATCACAAATTATTGTTCATGTCGGATGCTGCCATGAATATTCGCCCCGATCTGCTGACAAAAGTGTCGATCGTGGAGAATACCATTCATGCAACGCAAGCGCTGGGTATTGAAAAGCCGAAAATCGCTTTGCTCGCTGCTATTGAAAAAGTAAATCCCGGTGCCATGGTCTGTACGGAAGACGCGGCGGTCATATGTAAAATGCAGGAGCGCGGGCAGATAAAAGGCGCGATTATAGACGGTCCTTTGGCAATGGATAATGCCATCAGCCGCAAATCCTGCGAGATAAAAGGCATTACCACAACCGTAGGCGGAGATGCTGATATTTTAATTATGCCTGATATTGTATCGGCAAATATTTTTTATAAAACTATGGCATACCTGGGTTGTGCCAAAACGGCGGGCATTATTATAGGTGCCAAGGTACCGATCATTTTGACCTCCCGGGCCGATAGTGACGAAACAAAATTTTATTCACTGGCCCTCGGAATGGCGACGAGCCAGAGAAGATAATCGTCTGTTAATTGGTTTTCTTAATTTTAGGCGGATTTGTATTATGAAAAAAGGTATTTTGTTTATTTTATTGATCTCATTTAGCCAAATATTTCCGCAACAGCAGAGCTGGATCGATGGAGACCCCGCTTTTACAAATACCTATGCCTTCGACCCCGGGCTGAAAATTAATGAGGTCATTACGCTTGCACCCCAAGCCGGTATATCCGGGGAAAATGAACTTTTAAATTATAAACTGTTCGGACTTGACTGGACCTGGCCCGGTCTTAAAACCCCTATTTCCTCTGCTGAGGATATCGATTACCGCCAGGTTGGAGATAAAGGACTCTATCTGGTCACCGATGCCTCTGCAAACGTGGTTATGGAATTCAATCCGGAAACCGAACAAGTTGTCTGGTCTTTTGGCAGCAAAAATGTCGGCGACCGGGATTATCTGAAAAGCCCGGTTGATGCTGCTCTCTTCAAGGAAGGCGATTTATTTAAAGTTTTAATTGCCGACGAAGCAAGACACAGAGTGCTCAAAATCGACAAAGAATCCCGCGCAGTGGAGTGGTTTTATGGAGATCCCAATGGTCAGGAAGGCAATCAACGGGAGCAGCTCAACAGTCCCAATGACGCCGTTCTGGTTCCTGGGTCAAGTACTTATCTCATTGCCGATAAGGGTAATAATCGGGTCATTATCGTTGATGAAGAAAGCAAAGATATCATCTGGCAGCTCTCTTCGGATACGCTGCAGTCACCCGTGGATGTTGAATATGCAACCTCAACAGATGAAATCTTGATTACAGACCAGGGTAATCAAAGAATTATACTTGTAAATCGCAGCACCAAAGCCATCACCTGGCAGTTCGGTACAAAGGGCGTTGCGGGCAGCGATGAGTTCAGCCTTGCGTCGCCGACGGATGCAGATATATTGAATAATGGCAATATTCTCATCTGTGATGCCGGTAATAATCGCATTATCGAGGTAAACCGCGATGGTCAAATCGTCTGGCGCTTTCATCGTCCGCTACAGGCTCTGCAAGATGCTGACCGCATGCCCGATAATCGTCATCTTGTCATTACCAACTTTTTCCCCAATATCCTTGGATATAGCGACTCACTCAAGGTCATGCAATTTTACGATCTTGGTGAAGGACGTCAAGTCATTTTTGACAGTCTCCAATGGCAAACCGAAACCAATGCTTTTACCGAAATATCTTTTCAGTTTAGATCCGCCAATGACTATAGCAATCTTACGAGTGCTGAATGGCTGGGACCAAATGGATCCAATACCTTTTACACGGTAAATGGACAGGAAATCAATTCTTCTCATCGCGGTCACCGTTTTTATCAGGTTCGGGCCTTTATGCAAACAAGCAATCCGCTATACACCCCCACATTGAATAAAGTCATCGTCTATTATCATTACTACAATACGGATGCCAAGGCACGATTCAGATCGCCGGTTATTTCAAATGAATCAGGTGCATTTGTCAATAAATGGGAAGAAATGGTCATCCATACCCGGATTCCCGCTGATCCCGAAGATCGCGATAAGGTCAGACTGGATTTCTTTATTCGCAATGCAGAAACGAATGAAGAGCTGGCCAGTTTTAGTGCGAGTCAAATTTCGGAAGAAACCACAGAGTATCTGGACAACTATGCAAATCTGCAAGGTGTTAAATCAATCGTGTTGGTAGGAAGTGCCAGCACCCTGAAATCCTATACCACGCCGGTTCTCGAAGACTGGGAAATAACCTGGCAGCGGATTCTGGCATCCACTTCCAGCCTCTCCTTCGTTAACAGGAGCGGCAATCAACCCAGTCATTATCGTGCCACCGATGTATTACCTCCTCAGCAAAACAAGGTCGATAGTGTCAGACTGGCTTTCTCCGATCCCGACCTCGAGGCCTTCCAAAACAGGATCGAACTGCTCGTTTATACGAAAAAAAGCAAGGACAGCGTCACCGTAGAGCTGAATGTAAATCCTATCGGCGGATTTTTCGTCAACAAGCCGGTACCCATTCTTGTTTCTCCCCAAACGGATTCGGAAAATGATATTCTCGAGGTTCTCGATCGTGACACTCTTTATGTCCGCTATCAGGATGCTGATGATCCCGCTGATGTTTCTGCCGATACCATTCTTGTGGTTAAAAATACGGTTCCGGAATTTTATATTGAAGACAGAGCTGGAAACGATATTAGCGGAGAAAAAGTCGGTTTTTCAGACTCGCTCTATTTTCGTATTGTCGGTGAAAATGATCAAAATCTTTTACCCTTTGAGCAGGAATCTATTTTTATTCAGGTTTTTGATAACGCCACCGGTGATCTTGAAGATGTTCAGCTTTTTGAACTCCTGGATAGCACCGGGGTTTATAATTCGGGTGAATTCTCTTCGCAAACGCCTCTTCTCCTCGAGCAAAACAATAATGGTATTCAGAATGACGGGGTTTTACAGAGCATGTATAACCACCGCGTTACAGCAAGGTATGTGGATAATCTTACCCAGACTCAATCCGTATTCATGCCGGTTCAGACTTTTCCGCCTGTCACACCGGCGGATAGCAGCTTGTTCGGAGCACAGCCCTACATCGTCCAGGTGGCGCCGAATCCTTATAAACAATATGAAGGTATTAATTTTAAATTGAGAATAGCATCGGCCACGGGACAAATAACGCCCAAATTAATCACGATTTATAATCTTGCCGGCGAACGAATTATTGAAATCGATCCCCGAACTCTGACGTTCGATCAGTCCTTCCCGGTGGCCCCGTTGACGTTTGCCCAGACCGATTACTGGTGGGATCTCAGAACGGAAAGCGGACATGAGGCCAGCAGCGGAACCTATTTTCTCAAGATCGAATCCGATCTTTTTTATGAAGATACGGACATTAGTGAAGGTGTTGCCATTATTAAGAAATTTGTTTTAATAAGATAATGTAATGATTTTTAACATAGGTTGGAGATCCTATGAAACGCATAATGCTATCTCGATTTCATTTTATTTTTTTAGTTTTAATCCTCTTGTCCCGTAACCTTATGGGGGTAGAAGAAACCGGCATCGGATATCACTCGGCCGTCTTTATGCGTATCCATCCGACGGCCCGGCAGGTTGCCATGGGAAACGCCTTTACCGGCCTTGCAGATGATGTCAATCTGCTGCGTTATAATATCGGTGGCCTCGGTAATTTGCGCTACATCATGGCCTCTGTAAATTTCCACAACTGGATAGATGATACTCAGCAAGGTTCTGTCTCCCTGTCGCTGCCGCATAGCCTCGGCGTCTTTGGTTTTGATTTTTCATATTTCAATGAAGGGGAGATCGAGGTGCTCGATGAGAAATTCCGCCTGACCGGTGGAACCGTGTCGAGCAGTGATATTATGTTGACACTGGCCTATGGCAACTATCTCAATATTTTTAATTATGATTTTAGTTTTGGCGGTGGCATAAAGATTTTAAGACAAAGTCTTGTTGGCATCGAGAATACGTCGTATGCGCTTGACCTCGGAGCTCAATATAAAATCAAATACGTTTCTTTGGGCGCAACGATTCAAAACTTTGCCCTGTCAAAACCCAAATTTCATGAAACAGATTTTACCCTTCCCGAGACGTACCGGGTCGGCAGCGCCCTCACTATGCCGATCGGTAAATCACTGCAAATGAACCTTGCTGCCGACATCGCCTGGATCCGTGAACAAAATCTTCGCTATTATACCGGTGCGGAACTGATTATCGCTGATTTGCTGGCACTGAGAAGCGGTTATAAAATTCATAGCACCGAAGCCTCCAGATGGGGAATCGGCATGGGTCTCAATATACCAATGGAATGGCTGGCCAATTCAAACACGAGACTCGATTATGCGTATTCCCCCGTCGATGCTTTCGAGTCGAGCATCCATCGTTTTTCTCTGCTTTTCACCTTTGATGTGGCACACCGTATCTATGCTCTGAACTATGCCGACCGGGAACGATTCAGCGAGATGAGTGAAAAATTGCACCGGGAGCTGGAAGAAGCGGAGCGGGCAAGACAGGACATCGAAGACGCCAAAACCAGAGCCCTCGCTATGGAGGAGGAACTGGAGACACGTATGGCCCATATTAAACAAATCGCTGCAGAAAGTGAAGGTAAAATCGAGGTCGAAGAAAAGGAAGCTGATAAAATCCTTGTCAGCATGAGAATTAATTTTGATTTTGACAAATCGGCCATTCGTGAAGAAGAATACCCGACTATGACCAGAGTAGGAGAGATTCTCAACACCTATCCGCAGGCGATGGTGCATATATCCGGCCATACCGATTCGATAGGAACTCTGGACTATAACATCGCTCTTTCACAACGCCGAATCAATAGCGTCATGAGATTTTTGACAACAAAGGAAAGCGTTGCCTCATCCCGATTTTATCTGCCGGTTGGATATGGCGAACTGCGACCTGTAGCCGATAACGCCATCCCCCAGGGCCGGTTCCGTAACCGCCGTGTAGAGTTTCTGCTCTATACCAGAGATGTGGAACCCGCCGTGCCGAAAGGAACTGCTATCCTGTCTGTAAAGAAAATCGATAATAGTACGGTTCATATTATTTGTAATGGCAAAGTAGAGTTTAAAACAAATACACTAAGCGATCCTCACCGCTTTCTCGTCGATTTACCGGGTATCTTTATCTTGTCACAACAGCGGACATTCGAACTCGAGGCCGGACCGGTCATAAGAGCCCGCCTTGGCTACCATCCGGATAAAACCTTCTCGCGTGTTGTATTTGATCTCGAAAGACCGATGCAAACGGATGTCAGATCGGTCGACAACCGGGTTATTATCGATATTCAATAGAAGGGCCAGGCAAGAGGCTCGTAACACCTCTTGCCTGTTTTTCGGAACATTTTTCGTATATATTTAGTTAAATTGAATCATTTTTTATTTGTATCTTGATTGTGACAGATCAGGAATAATTTATATTCGCACAATCCATGACCATCAACCAGAGGAATTAAAGATGAACGTCTTAAGATATCTCGCTGCCTTACTCGTTATGATTAACGTCGGAATGTGTCAGAATCCGGATAAATCGATTTTAAAAATCGGCTATACCAATGATCTTCTCGCTTCGATGGATCCCTGTGGCTGAAAGGTCCGCCTCGGCGGAATGGCTCGGAGAGCCACAGTAATTGAACAAAATAGAACTGAAAGCAACTTTTTATTGCTCGTTGATGCAGGCGGCTTTT
>CAZSOP010000013.1:0-21497 GCA_964608385.1 uncultured Cytophagia bacterium | reverse complement strand
ACCCTGACCTGAAGCGCTTCTTCCAAATTATGATTCACCACAACGGATTGCTCATTCCCTCCATACACCTGCAGTTCATGTGGTGCTCCGGCACTCACCTCAACATCTATTGCCAGTGCCGCCCCCAGCGGTGCATCGGGTTTAACCAGTATACGGGTCTCACCGATCTGTGGGCCGAATATCAGCGGCATTGTTAGACGACCTTCTTTATCGCTAATCCTCTCTTCAGATTGCGGTCGGGCAATATCAGATGCTTCAGTGCTGAACAGCAGTCTGGTAGCACCCACAGGGCGTCCCTGCAAATCCTGAACCCGTACCCGGAGGGTATCCGGTGTAATATCATCGATGTTTTTGCTGATACGGTTCTCACCTTCATTAACGAAAACCACCCGGGAAGCGGAACGAATGGTCTGATTGAAAACCAACCGATCCGGTTTCAGGCCTGCGGCATGGGCTGCAATGGTTACCGTTCCGCTGTAAGAACCGATCAATATAGCGGTTTTACCTATGCCCTGTTTATCCGTATAAAGCGTATCATCATATATTGTGGCGATACTGTCTGAATCGGCAGTAAAGATAACCGGATAATTGGCTACTGGTCGATCATTGACATCGAGGACTCTGACCTGCAACATTTCTTCAAGCAAAGAATGGGGATATCCGATCTGATTGTTGCCGCCGGCCAAAATGAATTTTTGCGCATCAGACTCGAAAAAAGTTACCAATGCGGATTCCTGCAGCCACAAACCGCTTTCCTGATCGCGGGCGCGAATCTGAAAGTCGCCGCTGTTGACCGCGCTAGCCTCGGCATAATATTTACCGGTAAAATCCGTCGTACTGTTTTCAGCGCTAAAAATCAATCCCGCCGGATTGGAGACTAGCTCTACAGCGCGATTGGCCACAGGGTTACCAAAACGGTCTCGCAGGACCACCTCCACCTCGGCACTGGAAGCACTGTTCAGGGGGACCAGCGATGTGGAGCTTATCGATGATTCGCTCATGTCGGGATCACCGGCGACAACATCAACAGAAAAAAGTACCGGAGAACCCGTAAGCGCAGTACCCTGGTCACTGCTGGAATATGCGTAAACCACACAGGCATTGGAGCCGACGCTACCACCAAAAATTAAACCCGACTTGGCCAGTCCCTCTTCGTCCGAATAAACCAGCAACGACCCAGCCCCCTCTGCGGTGAGGGTTGCATCACCCTGTTGAATTTCAAAACGAACCGGATGATTCTTCAGCGGTTGCCCAAACTCATCCAATATTCGTACAACGAGACTGTCTTGTAACACTTTGCCGGCCTGGCCAGCGAATTCATCTTCAGAGACCAATTCTATCATCTTGGCACGGGTTTCAATCGCAACTGCCTGAAACGCTTTCGGCGAGTTGATCAGATGCGCATTATTATATATAACAGCGGCGGAAATTTTTTGAATCTGGTCAGCAGATCCCAATACCCACCGCGCCCTCGCCAATCCATCCTTGTCGGTCGTCACAGAGGCGGTATTTTGCTGCCCGGGAGCAAAATATCCGCCACCCGAATCGATGGTAAAATCGACGGCAATTCCAGGGACCCCTTTGTCCTCTTCGTCCACCACCTTAACGATAACCGGATCCGGCAACTCTCTGTTTGCAGCGCCTAATATATTATTGTCATCGCTGATAGGAATGAGTCTGACCGGATAAGCCGGTGATGTGGAAGCATAAAACTGAACCGGCGAAGATAACGGCACTCCTTCATAAAGGCTGGAAGCCAATACCACATTGTTAGAGTCGCCTATTTCTTCACCCAATGTCAGGTATGCCTGTGCGTCACCGAATTCATTTGTGTTCACGGTAATGGATTTCAGGCCGCCAAAATGTCCCTGATCGCCCTGAACGGTAAACAGAACCGGATGACCTGCAACACCGTTTTTGAACTGATCTTCGACACGAACGACAAATGGCAGAGGTAAGGTGGTCTGGAAAGGAGATTTTTGATCATTTCCGGAGACATACTCGAGAGCAACCGGATAATCCGCCACAGCAGAAGCTTTGAAGATAATTTCATTGGGCGTAATGCCGGTAAAGGAAGCCGAAACATGATGATTTTCGGTGCCGGCTGCGGAACCCAGTCTCAGGCGCGCCTCGGCAATACCGTTGAGATTGGTCTGGCGCGTCACCTCTTGTTGGCCGTCAATAGAGCCGCCACCCTTAATTACGCGAAACATCACCACATAATCCTCGACCGGATTGGAAAACTGATCTGTAATGCGAACGCGAAACGGTTGATCGAGAATATGATTGACCGTGTCCACCTGTCCGTCCTGGGTCAATTTAAACGCCCTGGATGGCAAACCGGCCTTACCACTGGCATAAAAATCCACAGGGGTGTTTTGTAGCGGTTGTTGTTGATACGAAGAATTCACTTTTATATGGTAAAGATTTTCGCCCACATCTTCACCCAGGCGAAACTGAGTGCTGACATAGCCATTACTATCGGATAAGGTCGAATAGGTCGCGGAATTGCTGCGTGGAAAAATTCCATTCTCGCTTACACAGGTAAAGGTCACCGGATGGTTGGATACCGGATTGTGAAACTCGTCCAGAACCCGAACCATCAAGGGATTGGGCAGCAAACTAAGCAGTGGAGCGGACTGGTCATTTCCGGAGACCGGCATTAAACGATATGCATGCCTGGCAGCTGCCGTTGCGCGGAAAAGAATCGGCGAACCGGTTAATCCCTGCGCAACAGCCTGAACCCGCTGTTCCCCGCTTTCGGGACCCATTGTCCAGAAAATGTTTGCATAGCCGTTCTCATTGGATAATACCTGCAAGAGCGTGTCGGAAACCCCGCCCTGGCGGCTAAAAGAGAGTCTGCCATCGCCCTGAACAATTTTATATTTGACCGGATAAGATGGCACCGGTTGTTCTTGATCGTTGAGGATACGAACAGAAAGGGGATTTGCCAGCATATTGCCGACAGTGTCCGCCTGGCCCGTTCCGGAAATATAGTTTATCTCGCTGGCGACACCGGGAACAGCAGCCTGAAAGACAATCGGATCCGTGCTAATACCCGTTATGGTTGCACTCACCCGCTGAAGGGAACTCTGGTCGCCTGGCGTGAGCACGGTAAAAGCGCGACCAAGAGCATTGGTCAACACCTCCCCGGCAGGCGAAATGGTACCGCCTCCTGCGGTAACCTGAAAGGTAACCGGAATATCTTTGATATAGTTATTAAAAACATCCTGGACAATAACCGTAAACGGTTGTTCCAAAGGTTCACCCACAGAACCAATCTGTCCGCTTCCTTCCGTGTTAAATTTGGCGGCCGGGCCGGGAAGGGCAGAGGCGGTAAAAAGTGCCGGGCTGCCGCTGATATGACTGCCATTGACCGTTACACCGGCCTCAATCTCAACGGGTCCCGAACTGGTCCCCAATTGTACCATACGTCCGGCCAAGCCATTGATATCGGTTAGATCGGGATTCTCGCCGCTATCACCGGTTCCCAGCGGCGTATAATTGGTATCCGGGCTCAGCAGAATCCTGTCTACAAGGATAAAATTATCGACATTCAATACAATACTGTGATCTCCGGCAACAAGCGAATAGAGCTCGGGGTTGCCCGATGTATTATTCACCCGGTACCATTTCCAGTTGCCGGAATTGACCTCAACAAATCTCGCCGGGTAATCATCCACCTGCAGGGTTAATGACCTGCTTTGATTGGAATGCGCTGCTCTAATCCAAAGTACGTAATCAAGACTCGATTCTATGCTCGCCGTTACCCGTGCCTCACCGCTGTTGCCGAGGAAATCAGGAACCCAAATAAAACCATTCCCGGAGCTGGTGGCATCATAGACCCAGCGAACCGTATTGTCGAGATCGGCGTTTTCCATCTCATTCCATATATTCTCCTGATTGACGACCGGTTCAACAATCTGGGCATTTCCGCTTTTTATGTCAAACTCCACGGCAACGCCCTTAACCGGCTGCCCCTCATCATCACGAACCTGAACCACAAAAGGCTCGTCGAACATCTCCCCCACCATCGTTTGCTGGTCATCTCCGCTGTAAAGGTCAACAACCGCGGGCTCGCCTGCCTGCCCGCTGGGTTTGTCCGGCCGAATGACCAGTGTCTGATTCACATCGACATTGCGCAGAGCAAGCCAGGTTCCATCCGTAAAGCGGGCGAGCAGATCGCAATGGCCCTCCAGAGCCAAGCCGTAATGCAGAGTCGGCGAATACTGCGATTGATGCCCGGTCGCGGACATGACTTCGCGATAGCCGAGCAAAGCCTGTGGATTTCCCAGTTTACCGTTTTGATACAGCCACACTTTGGTGCCAAAGCCGCCGATATTGCCGTTCGGTCCATAGGCTTTGACCTTTAGATAATTATAATTGTTATCCAGATTGTTGCGTAAAAATATATTGGGGCAGTCGTTGCGCATGGCCAGGAGGTCCAGATCGCCGTCATTATCGGCATCAAAAACCGTGGCAGCGCGCACATCACCGTTAAAAATTTCCGCACCGGTATCCTCGACCTCGCTGAAAGTCCAATTCCCGTCATTGCGCCAAAATTCACCCACCGTTCCTTCATGGGTGGTTATGATATCCATATCACCATCATTGTCAAAATCAGCAACCAGGGCTGAATAGCCATGGTAAAGAATATTTACCTGATCGGACATGCTGGTAAACCTACCATTGCCGTTATTCCTGAACAGCTGCAGTTTGATGTCCGGAATTTTTTCGTTGCTGTTGGTGGTGACCAGTAAATCGAGATATCCATCATTATCGAGGTCTGCCCATACCACGCCGTTACAATCGACAGCGGCTAAATCCACTCCGAGTTGGCCGGCTTTATCTTCAAAATGACCGTTGCCGTCATTGACAAATAGCTGGTTGGCACCGTTTCGTTTGACAATATAAACATCCACATCGCCATCCATATCAAAATCGGCGGCCGAAGCGGACATGCTGTGTACGTTCGGCTCATTGGCATCGTTAAAACCATAATTAACGCGTGTAAAATGACCGGCTCCATTATTTAGATATTGTTCGTTCCGGTCCTGTGAATTGACGCAAAAGAGATCGATATCTCCATCGTTGTCACAATCAAAAGTCAATACCGAGGTGGTTTTTCGATCGGGCAGCGCTTCGATACCCGCCTGCGAGGAGATATTCACAAAAGCCGCGGCCCCGCTATTCTCATATAAATGGTTTTGCCCCGCTTCCTGACCATTAAAGAGATCAAAATCGCCGTCGTTATCGATATCAGCAAAAACAACGCCGCGGCTGACACCGAGATCGTTGATTTGATAGTCAACCGACCGGTCGGCAAGCGGAATCGTCGAATTGTTGACAAAGAAAAAATCACGCGGATCCTCGGCCTTTTCGGAAGCGCGGCTCATATAAATGTCGTCCAGACCGTTGCCGGTAATATCGGCGACAGCAATTCCCTGAGCACTCCAGTATTTATCCTGAGCAGCAATACCCATTTCCCAGGATAAATCGCTGAACCACTTTGGCCCGATGATGAGTTCACTGATACAATTCAGATAGGTTTCAGCCATAATTTCGTATCCGCGATCATTGGGATGGAGTTTATCGCTCATAATATCACGCCAGTCATTGATCCACAAAAAAGGGTTTTCTTCGAACCGGCTGTAATGATCGCAGACATAAACCGGCTCCGACTGACCCGTCAAAACGCCATTGCGAAAATCATGCACCATTTTGCCGAGTTCGTTGTTGAGTAAAACTTGTTGTGCTTCACGCCGTTCCGAAGGGATGATCAGACTGATAACCACGTACTGCAGTTCGTCACCATATTCCCCATTATGCCATTTGAGCAAATGGTTGATCAGAATACCGAGATGTCCGGAGGTGGTTTCCGTAAATCCGTTTTGATCCTTATAGGGGCCGGTTGTGGCGTTATTATTGAGGTCATTGGTACCCAAATGAATCGCAACCATGTGCGGTCGCGTATTGTCCATGGTCCAGGTTACATCCATTTCTTCATAGCGGTTGGGCAAAAAATCCCGCACCTTTGTACCCCCCAAAAAGTGTCCCTCATAGGGAGGATCTCCATAAGAGCCGACAAAATCGATATCGCGACGGATGTCCCGCAGCTCATTGTATAATATCTGTCTGAATCCCAGACCGGTACTCGATCCCACAAAGCCGTGGGTAACGGAATCGCCAACCAAGAGCAGACGAAAATTTTCATTCAATTTTATACTTTCAACGCTTACCGTCTCAAAAGGTGAATCCGCTGATACTGTTTTATTAAGGCTAAGATGAACTTCCTCGGTATATTTGCCCGGAATCTCCAGCACCACCCGGCCATATTCATCAAAAGCGCTTTCTGCAACTGTTTTCATAGGCACGTTTACGCTGCTTTCCCGGCGGATACGTACGGAAAGCGTCAGTGAATCGATAGCAACCAGTGAAGACTTTAATTGCACTGTAATTCTTCCGAGAAGGGCTTTTTCAGAAAAATCCAGAATAACCGGCTGAACAGGACTCAGCGAAGACAAATAGGTATTGCTTTTTGCGAGTTTTGATTTTATCTCATACTGTTCAAAGGGTTCAAAAGTTAGTTCAAGCTCGTTTCGGTTGGTCATTCGCTCCCAGTAGGCCGGATCATCAGTATACTCTGAAGATTGGGAAAACGTCAGGCAAGTGCTTGCCAAAAACCAGACAACGGCAACAACCAGCGAAATATTTTTGCGTTCCATTAGAGCTCCATGCAATGTTCAAATCTATACTCACCGTAAAAACCAAGATATCGCGTAATATGTATTAGCACAAAACAACCGGGTTGCAGACTGAAACATTTTGCAAAAACCCAAGTCGCCACCGAACCCGCTATATCCACCCTTTGCTATGGATTGTTTTTTAATATCTTATATACGAATTTCAACCTGTAAATTAGCTTGACAAAAAGGGGTTATTTTAATATATTTTTGCGATATATGGTTATAAATGATTGAATGCAGAAACAATGCCAAACGACAAACTCAGGGTTTTGGGCATGATCTTTCATGCCTATCACGGTCTCTATGACGGCGAGCGCGAAAACGGACAACGATTCGAGGTGGATGTGGAGATGCAGTATGATGCCAGTGAGGCAGCAAACACCGACCGGATCAAAGATACGATCGATGTTCGCAAGGTTTATGACCACGTCAAACAGGCGGTAACCGATCATAAATTCTTTCTCATCGAAGCGATGAGCCGGCAAATTGCCGATACGTTGCTGCAGAGTTTTCCAATCTATTCCGTGACGGTCCGGGTACGAAAACCGTTCGCTCCTCTGGGTGGACTTGCGAATGGCACTGAAATAGAAATATTTAGGGAAAAAACAGAATAACATGAACAAGGTCCGTGTCTTTCTGAGCCTGGGGTCGAACCTGGGCGACCGTATCGATTACCTGACTCAGGCCGTGTTCAAACTGAAAACTCTTGAAAACATTCAACTGCTTCAGACGTCAGCCGTCTATGAAACAGAACCGGTTGGCTATAAAGCACAGAATCATTTTTTAAATATTGTTGTCGAGCTCAACACAACATTCACCGTTCGGCAGCTGTTCAGGGCGACCCAAAATATCGAGAGCAGTCTCGGACGTCAGCGATTGGAAAAGTGGGGCCCCAGAACAGTCGACATAGACATTCTTTTTTATAATGCTCAGGTTATCTCGTCAACTGACCTCACAGTGCCACATCCGGAATTTAAAAATCGCATGTTCGTTCTCAAACCATTGTCCGAGATTGCAGCAGAGTATGTGCCGCCGCTGCACAGAGATACGATCTATGCGCTCTATAAAAAATGTGACGATAAAAGCGCTGTTAAAGCTTTTATGAATTCAAAAACCTTTTTACAACTGGTAAAATGAGGTTTATTCGTGGCATATCCAAATTATATTTGTATCGAAGGCGTTATCGGAGCGGGCAAAACCAGTCTGGCGGGTATGCTGGGCCAAATATTAAACGCCAAAGTCATGTACGAACAACCGGAAGAAAATCCGTTTTTGGAAGATTTTTATACCGATCCGCCCCGATATGCGTTTCAAACCCAGCTTTTCTTTCTCCTGAGCCGATATAAACAGCAACAGGACTTTTTCCAAACCGATCTCTTTCATGAAACCCTGATCTCCGATTATCTCTTTGCCAAAGACCGCATCTTTGCTACCCTGAACCTCGATGACCGTGAACTCTTTCTCTATGACCGGATCGCCGTTCTGCTGGAACAGGAAATTCCCAAACCCGATCTGGTTCTCTATTTGCAGTCGTCAACCGAACGATTAATGGCCAATATTCGCAAAAGAGACCGGCACTATGAAGAAAATATATCCGAAGAGTATATACACTCTTTGAATGAAGCCTATAACAGGTTCTTTTTTCATTATCACGGTTCACCGTTGCTCGTCATCAATACAACACAGATTGATTTTGTCAACAATGCCAAACATTTTGAAGATTTGGTTGACCAAATAACCAGACCACACTCTGGTATAGAATATTATTCACCGGGTTACTAAGCCATTCCCATCCGCAGCATCACCAAAGGACCCGGTCAGGTCGGGGTTGTATCAAAAACCGTCAGGCATGGAAATGCGCCTTGCTTTTGCATCCAAAGCCACGTTCTTGATGCTGCAGCGATTTTCAGCCCGTCATCAAACGTTTTTTGATACAACCCTTTCATTTTTCAAATAAAGGAAATGAATATGCCGGCACTTGTACGCCTTTTAATTTATGGAATTCTGTTTTACCTGGCATACAAACTCTTCTCAGCCATCTTTCTGCCCCGGGAACGGAGAACAAACGTAAAGGGAAAACCGGATTCCAAACCCCTCGACCTGTCAAAAAAGGATGTAGAGGATGTAAAATTTAAAGAAGATGAAGACGAAGACTCCTGATCATTATCCGGTGGCGCCCCGGCCAAAGGTTGCATATAATAAAAAGGCTGGAACGCATAACCGCAATAATTCACAAGAGGCTAACAAAACTCATAATTATCCGTTCCTATGAAATTATACTTGAGAATTATACGATACATGAAACCCTATTGGGCCAGCCTGGTTGGTTCAATCCTCTGTATTCTGTTTTTTACAATTTTTAATCTGCTGTTTCAGATAGCTGTCATTCCCTTTCTCAATACCATCTTTCAATCCGATCAAAAACAAGCACAAACAGAACAGGTATCAGAGAGCGCCGGCTTGACTGCAGCAATTCCGGATCGTTTTGAAAAGTCAAAAGAGGAACTTAAAGAAAAAGTGTTTGCTCTTTTCCAGGGCGATGATCCTTCCAATGCCCTGCTGAGAATTTGCATATTGATCCTTTTAATCACCCTGTTCAAGAATATCTTTGCCTATCTGCAAACCTATCTGATGGCCCATGTCGAACAGAGCGTCATACGCGACATTCGCAACGATCTTTATAAACAGGTCAACAAACAATCACTGAGTTATTTCAGCCGCACCAAAACCGGTCATATCATATCGCGTATTACCAATGATGTAACGCTGGTAAACGGCGGCATCTCTGCCAGTTTTGTGACACTGATAAAAAACCCTTTAAGCATCATATTGGCTTTAAGCGTCGCGTTTTATCTGAGTTGGCAATTAACCTTGTTGTCTTTGGTGGTTACACCCTTTAGTCTCGTCATCATCGGCTGGATCGGGCTGCGCCTGCGAAAAGAAAGCACTCGATCACAGGAAAAAATGGCTGATGTCACATCGGTGTTGCAGGAAACCATTTCGGGCGCCCGGGTCGTAAAAGCCTTTGCCATGGAAAATTTTGAAATAAAAAAATTCATGGAAGAAACGCACGCTTTTTACAAAACCCTGTTGCGCATTACCCGGACACGCAATCTCGCCTCGCCGCTGACTGAATTTCTTGGCACTCTGGTTGCCGTCGGTATTCTCTGGTTCGGCGGGCGTCAGGTCCTCAGAGGAGACATCATGTCTCCGGAGGAATTTATCGGTTTCCTGGTTATCATACTCAGCATTATGAATCCGGTTAAAGAGCTCTCCAGCGTCAATAACCGTATCCAGGAAGCGCTGGCCGCAGCCACGCGCATTTTCCGCGTTATCGACAAAGACCCCGCTATTCGCAATGCCCCGAAGGCAAAAACAGTAAAACACTTTGATGACCGGATCATCCTGCAAAACGTCACCTTTAGTTATACGCAAAACGACATTGTTCTCGACGCTATCAATTTAAACATAAAAAAAGGCGAGGTGGTTGCCCTGGTCGGACCCAGCGGTGCCGGCAAATCGACTCTGGTCGATTTAATCCCCAGATTTTATGATCCACAAAGAGGTTGTATCACACTCGATGGAATGGATATCAAAAAAATCGATGTCGCCGGCTTGCGTCGTCTAATGGGTATCGTCACCCAGGAAACCATTCTATTCAACGATACCGTTCTCAATAATATCGCCTATGGAATGACGGATAATCCCCTGCAAGAAGTCATTAATGCAGCCAAAATAGCCAATGCCCATGATTTTATCGTGCAACTGCCGCATCAATATGAAACCAATATCGGTGAACGGGGAATCGAGCTCTCCGGCGGTCAGCGACAACGAATTGCCATAGCACGGGCGGTTCTTAAAAATCCGCCCATTCTTATTCTCGATGAAGCCACCTCGGCCCTGGATACGGAATCGGAAGTGCTGGTACAGCAGGCCATCGAACGTTTGATGGAAAACCGTACCTCGCTGGTCATCGCCCACAGACTCTCAACCGTGCTCAATGCTGACAAAATTATCGTCCTCGAAAACGGAAAAATCGTACAACAGGGAAAACATGAAGAGCTGATCGAGCAAAAAGGCCTTTATCAAAAACTATATAATATGCAATTTCGCACCTGATGCTATCATCCATGAAAGACGAAAAAAAACAAAAAGCAGTTTCAAAACACACTCTTCGCCTCGAACTCGAGCAATATAAAAGAGAACACGAAAAGCTGAGGCGCTTATTCAACATCACGCGAAATATTTCCCGGGAGCTCAAGCTCAATAATCTGCTTATGCTGATTATGGATGAAGTCAAAAACGTACTGCAATGCGACCGCTGTAGCGTCTTTCTCATCGACAAGGAGAAAAATGAACTCTGGTCGCGTGTGGCACACGGAGAAAAAGAGATTCGTTTCCCGGCGAACCTGGGTATCGCCGGCTCTGTGGCCGCTTCCGGCGACATTATGAATATTCCCAATGCCTATGCGGATACGCGCTTTAACCGCAATATCGACAAAAAAACGGGCTACCATACCAGAACGATTCTAACCGTTCCCATGCGCAACCGCCTGGGTGAAATTATCGGCGTTTTTCAGGCACTGAATAAAATCGGCGGGACTTTTAGCAAAGATGATGAAGAGCTGCTGGATGCGCTGTCCACCATAGCGGCGACTCAAATCGAGAATGCCCAGCTTTATGCAGAACAAAAAAAGACGTTTGAGAGTTTTGTGGAAACCCTGGCTTCCACGATTGATGCCCGCGATCCCTTAACCGCAGGCCATTCCAAGCGCATCGCCCTCTATGCAGACCAGATTGCTCAGGTGGTCAAGCTCGATGAAAACGAAAGAGAAATTTTAAAAACATCCGCCATGTTGCACGATTATGGAAAAATAGCCGTGCGCGAAGCGGTATTGACCAAAAATGGCAAACTGACCCGGGATGAATTCAAACACATTCAGGATCATCCCTATTATACAAAAATCATTCTGGAAAAAATCAACTTTAGCAAAGCATTGCGCAATGTTCCCCTGATTGCGGCATCGCACCACGAAAGAATCGACGGCGCGGGGTATCCCAGCGGCCTGGCAGAAAATCACATCCCAAAACTATCACGCATTTTGGCTGTTGCCGATGTGTTCGATGCCATCACTTCAAAAAGGCACTATCGTGACCGCATGGAATTCATACAGGTGATCAACTTTCTCACTTCTGAAGCCGGAACCCACCTTGATGAATTTTTTGTGGCGGCTTTTAAGAAAATCAAGATAAACGAGCTGATCAAAATCCTGGAATCCGATCATCTCGAATATATCGATGCAGAAGATCTGGACCTTTTCAGCCAGGTCGACATTGTCGATCTTGTTTACGCTATGGAAGACGCATCATCCCGGCATAAAGAAACCCTGGTCAATACATTTAATAAATACTATACACGAGAATATTTGCGATGAGGAAAAAATGAAAAACGTGATAAACAGTGAACAGGCACCGGCAGCCATCGGTCCCTACAGCCAGGCGATATCGGTTACAGCGGGCCGAATGATCTTTGTGGCCGGCCAGCTCGGCCTGGACGCAAACAGCGGAGAATTTGTTTCAGAAAAAATTGGTGACCAAACCGAACAGGCATTGAAAAACCTGAAGGCGATTTTAAAACAAGCCGGTGCAGAGATGAAACATGTGGTCAAAACCACGGTTCTGCTCAGCGACATGAAAAACTTTGATGCCATGAATAAAGTCTATGCACGGTTTTTCCCGCAACAGCCGCCGGCGCGGGCTGCGTTTCAGACGGCCAGACTGCCCAAAGATGCACTCGTGGAAATCGAAGCCATTGCCGTATTGGATGGAAATGAATAAAACCCTTAGTCTGATCGTACTCCTGATGACAGCGATTGCGGCCCAGTCACAACAGATAGCGACAGACACAACCGCGGCTGATTACGGCTATCCCTCCCCCTCTGGTGCGATGTGGCGCTCGCTGGCTGTCCCCGGCTGGGGTCAGGCCTATAATAAAAAATGGCTAAAAGCCGGGATATTCGCCGCCGCAGAAATCGGACTCACCGCAAACGCCATCATCCAGAATCAGTACAAACAAAAGGCAACCAGTTGGGCGGAAGAAGAATACTATCGCAACAACCGCAGTCTCTCTATATGGTGGCTCGCAGGGGTCATCCTCTATAGCATGGGCGATGCCTATGTCGATGCACATTTATATCATTTTGATGATGAGAAAAGCCTTACGTTGCACTTGAAAATGGAAAACCATATACTCTTGACATCTATGACCTTCAATTTTTAATCTCGGAAATCCAATGCGGAGGAAACTGTGAACACACCTTCTAAAAAACGAGACGTATGGGGATCGAAAATTGGATTTGTCCTGGCAGCCGCCGGATCGGCAATCGGACTGGGTAATATATGGCGCTTTCCCTATGTTACCGGAGAAAACGGCGGAGCCGCATTCGTCCTGCTCTATGTTATTTTCATCGTTCTCATCGGTGTGCCGGTTATGTTGTCCGAGCTGACCATCGGCCGCCATGCCCAGCGCAATCCCGTCGGAGCCTTTCGTAAAATTGCACCAAAATCACTCTGGCCCCTGGTGGGTCTCATGGGCGTAGTCACCGGCATCGGTATCCTCTCCTATTATAGCGTTATCGCCGGCTGGACCTTTGGATATTTTATAAAAGCCCTGGGCGGGAGCTTTAGCAACCTGACCTCTGCTGAACAATCCAGTCAGATTTTTACCGAATTTGTGAAAAATCCGTATCAATGCATCGCCTATTTGTTTGTCTTTCTGACCGCCACCGGTTTTGTGGTCCTCGGGGGTATATCCGGAGGTATTGAAAAATGGGCAAAAATACTCATGCCCCTTTTGTTGATTTTATTGCTTTTGCTGACCCTGCGCTCGGTCACACTGCCGAATGCAAAAGCAGGGCTCGAGTTCTATCTGGCACCGGATTTCGGAAAAATTAACGCCGGCACGATTGCCAGCGCCCTGGGACAAGCTTTGTTCTCTCTCAGCCTGGGTATGGGAGCCATGATCACCTATGGAAGTTACATATCCAAAAAAGACAATCTGGCCATCTCTGCCGGTTATGTCTGTCTCTTCGATACCCTTATCGCTGTGGTCAGCGGCCTGATGATCTTCCCCGCTCTTTTTTCCATGGGACTCGATCCGTCGGGCGGACCGGGACTGGTGTTCGTTGTCTTGCCCTCTATTTTTGATAAAATGCCGGGCGGCACATTTTTTGGCGCCGGCTTTTTTCTCCTTTTAACTGTGGCCGCACTGACCTCGACTATCTCCCTGCTCGAAGTCGCTGTTACCTATTTTGTCGATGAATTCAACTGGCAAAGACAGCGCGCCGTTGTACTCATGTCGGGACTCGCCTTTGTGCTGGGCATCCCTTCCGCACTCTCACAAGGCGCAAACAACCTGCTGTCCAATCTTCCACTCGTCCACCTTGGCTTTCTCGATTTTGCCAATATCCTTCTCGGGAACTATTCACTGACCATCGGAGCCCTGCTCATTGCCACCTTTGTCGGCTACAAATGGGGTATCAAAAATTTGACTGCGGAAATAACGATTGAAAATAATCATTTCTATGGAAGATCATTCTGGAGCATCGTCATTAGGTATTTTTGCCCCATTGCAATAATCGTAATTTTATTGTATATTCTGCTAACCGGAAATTACTTCTAAGTGTGGATGTTTATATGATGACTAGAGAACAAGCTTATCAATTGGCAAAACCAAGATTCAGCAACAAAAATCTGTTTAAACATGTACTCGCAGTAGAAGCCGTCATGCGGGGCCTGGCGTGCCACCTAAACGATGATGAGGAAAAATGGGGACTCGCAGGACTGCTGCACGATTTGGATTACGAAGAAACACAAAAAACACCCGAAAAACACGGTTTGATCACTGAAACGATCTTAAAAAAATATGACGTTCCCCCGGATATCGTCTATGCCATCAAATGCCATAACAATCTGGCAACCCGGAAAACGCTGATGGATAAAGCGCTCTATGCCGCAGACCCGGTAACCGGGCTCATCGTGGCCGCTACCCTGATGCATCCGGACAAAAAACTAAAATCCGTGGATAGCGATTTTTGTCTGCGCCGCTTTAATGAAAAAAGTTTCGCCCGCGGCGCCAGCCGTGAACAAATCGCAACTTGTGAAGAGATGAATCTCTCCTTGCAGGCATTCTTCGATATTTCTATTGCAGCAATGCAGAGTATTGACGATGAACTGGGGCTCTAGAATGTTTAAGCAATGGTGTATTGTGGCTCTTTTCCTGAGCTCTGCAGCCACTGCTGACGATATAAAATCAAATATCATTGCCGTGCAGAATGACTCTATAACGCTGTCCGTGCAATATACAAAACAAACGGATCTATGGCTCGCCAAAGACAAGGCAGACCACCTGATCATGAGTGCTTTTTTTGCCGGCCTGGGATATTATGCAGCAAGAAAACTCGCAAACAAGTCGGTTTCAGCCTCTGCAAATCTGGCCGCAAGCTTTTCCCTCACCCTCGGCCTGTCGAAAGAAGCATATGACAAGATCAGCGAAAAAGGTGTATTCAGTTTAAAGGATATTGTTGCCGATATCGCCGGCATATTTATAGGGTATCTTTTACTCATGGCCGGAACATCATAAAATGAAGGATAACTGGCTCTCTTGATGGATAAGAAAAAAATTGATAAACCCAAATCCAATTGCGGTGTCACCGCAATCTACGAAACACCCGATGCCGCTCATTTGGCATATCTGGCACTCTACGCGCTGCAACACCGGGGGCAGGAAAGCGCCGGGATCGTCAGTTATGACGGTAAATTACATAAACAAACCGGACAAGGCCTGGTAGCGGATGTGTTCTCGGATCAGGAAAGATTTAAACAACTAAAAGGCACCTGGGCTATAGGACACAATCGCTACTCAACGACCGGATCAACTCAGGCCCTCAATGCCCAACCCTTGACCTTCAACAACTATATGATGGGGCCTTTTGCCATCGCCCATAACGGTAATTTTACCAACAGCGGTATCATTCGTAAACAACTCGAAAAAACCGGCTCCCTGTTCCAAACCACCACAGACACGGAGATCATCCCCCATCTGATTGCGCGTTCAGATAAAGAAACCATTTCTGAACGCATCATCGAAGCCCTGAAGCAAATTACCGGAGCCTATTCTCTGGTGATGCTGACACGGGATGGCATTTATGCCGCCAGAGATCCGCATGGTGTGCGCCCTCTCTGTATCGGTAAACGGAAAAACACCTATTGCGTCGTCTCCGAAACCTGTGCTCTTGATCTGTTGAAAGCGGAATTTGTGCGTGAAATTCAACCGGGTGAATTAATAAAAATCGATGAAAATGGTATCACCGCCTTTCCCTTTCAGATTCGGAAACCCTGCTACTCGTGTATTTTTGAATTCATCTATTTCGCCCGACCAGATAGCCGTATATTTAATGATAATGTTGACCGGGTGCGGCGAAAATTGGGTAAAATTCTGGCTCTGGAATCAGATGTAGCGGCTGACATTGTCATTTCCGTGCCCGATTCCAGCAATACAGCAGCATTGGGCTATTCCAGACGGTCCAATCTGAAATTCGAGCTGGGGCTGATTAGAAATCACTATGTGGGCCGGACATTTATACATCCATCCCAAAATATGAGAGATTTCGGCGTCAGAGTCAAATTCAATGCTGTAAAAGGAATCCTCGACGGCCGTAGAATCGTCGTTGTAGAGGATTCGATCGTGCGGGGCACAACCCTGAAACAGCTGGTTAAGCATATACGCGAAAATGGCGCCAAAGAAGTACATGTCCGGGTAAGTTCACCACCGATCGTTTCTCCCTGTTTCTATGGAATGGACTTTCCCAGCAAATCAGAACTCATTGCCAACAATAAATCGATTGAAGATATTAAAACCTATCTCGATTGCGATTCTTTGCACTATTTGTCGCATGAAGGTCTGTTAGAATCCGTTAAACCGCATGGGTGTGGTTTCTGTACAGCCTGTTTTACAGGAACATATCCCATTCCCATTGAAGATAAAATCGGTAAATACCAACACGAACAAAATGAAGCTTAAAACCCTTGATTATTTCTTTGTTTTGCGACCAACACTCTTTTTCCCGGTGTGGACCGTTTCACTGGCAGGATTCTGGGCAGAGGAGCGCTTTGGCCCCCCGGCAAAAGTATCAGCGCGTATGACCGCGGAGCACGGGGATATCAGTCTGATACTGGTCATCGCGATTTTGACCCTGATGATGGGCAGCGCTTTTATTTTAAATCAACTCTTTGATGTTGAAACCGATAAAATTAACGATAAACTCTATCTCATCGCTTCGGGGGCCGTTGCAAAACAAGCAGCCCACCTGGAGATGATCCTTTTAATGCTCAGTCCGATTTTATTGTTCTTTTTCGGCCGATATGATCTCTTTGCCATTATGGTTTTGATATATCTCGTCACCGGTTATCTCTACAGCGGAAACCCGTTTCATCTGAAAAACCGGCCGTACGGCGGTATTTTCGCCAATCTTGTCGGTGGATTATTGATTTTTACTGTGGGATGGAACATCAGTGGACAACTCAATACAAATTTGCTCTTTCATGCTCTGCCATATATATGCGGCTTTCTTGCGGTCTATTTCTTTACCACAATTCCGGATGTCGGGGGAGATCTTCAGGCCGGCAAAATTACCGTTGCCGTCAAGCATGGCGTCAAACCCGTTTTAATCACCGGAACGATTTTAATGGTTGTTGCGGTTGCATTGGCAGCCGTCGCTGAAGATATTGTGGCTTTTTTACCCACCGCTCTGTCAGTACCGTTTTTTATTGTCTCTCTGAAAACCAAAAGCGTCAAACGCGTTCTTGAAGCCAATAAATATGCAACGCTCTTTTTGTCTCTGATGATATGCTACAGATTTCCTTTTTATTTGCTTATCATCATATTCATCTATTTTTTTTGCAAGTGGTATTATAAGAAACGATTTCAGGTGAATTATCCGAGTCTCAAACCATGCCGGTGAGCCAGATATGATTGCAATCCGACATAATGCAGATAAATGCGATTACTGTGGCACCTGTGTGGCCGTTTGCCCGGCCGATGCCATCGAACTGCGGGAATTCTTTCTGAACATTCTATATGATCGCTGTACGGCCTGTCAACGATGTATCGCGATATGTCCCATCAACGCCCTGGAGACTGAAGATGAAGTCAAAATATGACATCATCGTGGTCGGAGCCGGACCTGCCGGCAGTATGGCGGCCTATTGGGGCGCCAAAGCCGGGGTATCGGTTTTGCTTTTGGAAAAAGACAGCCATATCGGCCTGCCTGTGCGTTGCGCAGAAGGCGTCGGTTCCAAATCAATCGAAAAACTCGTACCGGTTCAGGACACCTGGATCGCACGGCGGATCACCGGTGTTGTTTTCCATTCTCCAAGCGGCAACCAGCTGAATGTTCAATCCGATGAGGTCGGATATGTCTTGCATCGCAAACGCTTCGATTACGACCTGGCCCGCATGGCGGCCGGTCAGGGCGCGGAGGTTCACACCCGGGCGTGGGTGTATGATCTGATCAGAGAAGAGAATAGAATAGCCGGCGTCAAAGTCAATCACCTGGGTCAAGAAAAAACCATCCGTGCGGATGTCGTGATCGGCGCCGATGGCGTCGAATCGAGAGTGGGACGCTGGGCCGGACTGAAAACAGATGTCGCGCTTAAAGACATGGAAACCTGCGCACAGGTGACCGCCGCAAACATTGACATCGATCCGGACTCTATTCATTTATACTTTTCACACAAGCTGGCGCCGGGGGGATACTTGTGGATTTTTCCCAAAGGCGAAAAAATCGCCAATGTCGGCCTCGGCATATCCGGTGAGTTTTGCCGTAAAAAATCTCCCTATACCTATTTGATGGAATTTATGCAAAACCATTTTCCGCAAGCCTCTATCCTAACCACCTCCCTGGGAGGAGTGACCGCCTCCAAACCCTTAAAGCATATCGTGACCGACGGACTCGTGCTCGCCGGAGATGCCGCAAGACATAGCAATCCGCTTACCGGTGGAGGTATTGCCAGCGGCATGACCGCAGGAAAACTGGCAGGAAAAATCGCTGCTGCTGCAGTAAAGGAAAAAAATGTCAGCAAAAAACGCCTGCTCGACTATGCCGGGACTTTTAACAAAATCGAGGGCAAAAATTTAGCGAAATTTTATAAAATAAAAGAATTTGTCTATAACCTCTCCGATGAAGACTTTGTAAACATTGAGAAAAGCGTGACAAAGTTACCAGAGGAAAAAAGAACACTGGTGAATATTTTCAAAGTCGCTCTGGTAAAAAAACCATGCTTGATCGTTGACGTCATCAAGCTATTTACATAAAGGGGAAAAATGAAAGCATTTTTCGATTTGGTAAAAAAAGACAAACACAACCTCGGGGTACCCAATCTGATTACACTCGCAAGGCTGGCCTTTCTGCCCTTAATCGTCTATTTTATATCGAAAAATACAATGAAAACAGACCTGCTGGCCACATTATGCCTTTGCCTGTCCGGTGTAACCGACTATTTTGACGGCTATTTTGCCAGAAAACTGAAAATGCGGTCCGAACTCGGCCGCATGCTCGATCCCGTTGTCGACAAAATCACCGTCGGTGTCACTATGCTCTTTTTGGCGGCCTATAAAGGACTTGCCTACTGGTACGTTTTTATGGTCATCGGAAGAGATATCCTCATCCTTGTCGCCAGTTTGCATATCATCTCCCGAATACAAAAAGTCAAAGAATCAAATCTGATGGGAAAATACACTCTGGTTTCCTTTTTGGCGGTAATCGTCTGCTATGTGCTCGAACTGAAACCCTATAATCACTACATCATGATCATATCGGCGATTCTGATTCCGTTTTCCCTCATAACCTATTTTAAAATCTATAAAAGCGTTTTTATTGAAAAATACAATTCCGGAAAATAGAAAGGATGCTTTTGTGCTGAAAAAATTCACCAAACTGCAACAAGGACTGTCAAAAACCAGAACCGGATTGGTCAAGGGTATCGGCCGTATTTTAAAATCATCCAGCAGGATCGATGAAAATATGCTCGATGAAATAGAAGAACTGCTCATTCTTTCCGATGTCGGGCTCGATACCACGGAACATCTCATCGAACGGTTACGCGAAAAATATAAGAATAGCACAATCGATAATGAAGAAGAGGTCTTCAACCTGTTTAAGACCACCCTTGCCGAAGAACTCGAAAACTCTGTCAGCGCAAATGATCCTGAAAACATTATCAATACAAAACCCCATGTGATTTGTGTCATCGGCGTCAACGGTACCGGCAAAACCACGTCGATCGGAAAACTCGCCTACCGGTATCAACAAAAGAACTATAGCGTCTTGTTGGCGGCAGCAGACACATTCAGGGCTGCCGCCAACGAACAGCTAAGTATCTGGGGAGAACGCGTCCGGTCCGATATCATTAAAACCTCCCCCGGAGGGGACCCGGCAGCTGTTGCTTTTGATGCCGTCAACGCCGCAAAAGGGCGTCATAAAGATATCTTGATCATCGACACAGCCGGTCGATTGCATACAAAATCCAATTTGATGCAAGAGTTGCAAAAGATACACCGCGTACTCGATAAAGCGATGCCGGGCGCCCCGCATGAGATCCTGCTCGTTATCGATGCCAATACCGGCCAAAACGGACTGGCACAAGCCCGCACCTTTATGCAGGTAGTCGGGGTTACCGGTATCATACTGACCAAACTCGACGGCACAGCCAAAGGCGGTATCGTCTTCTCGATACAAAAACAACTCAAGGTTCCGGTAAAATATATCGGCATCGGAGAAAAACCGGACGATCTGCAACGCTTTGATCCGAGTGAATTCGTTGAGGCATTGTTTCAGTGAGGCTGGCTTTTATAAACCTGGGTTGTCCCAAAAATTTAGTCGACCTTGAAATTATCCTCGGTATGATTAAACCCCATGTGGAATTCAGCGACAGCCCTGAAAAAGCTGATATCACACTCATCAACACCTGTGCGTTTATCGACTCTGCAAAAGAACAAGCCATCGATCACATCCTCAATATCGCCCGACTAAAGCAAGAACATCCTTCGCATCAACTCTGGGTGAGTGGCTGTTTGCCGCAGCGTTATCAGAACGATCTATGCAAGGAAATTCCGGAAATCGACGCCTGTCTGACGTCTACAGACCCCAGGATAACAGCGCAGCAATTATTGACCCTGATCAAAAAACCCTCCGGCCCGCAACAACCCCGGCAACGACTGACATTAAAACACTACGCTTATCTGGAAATCTCCAAGGGCTGCAGCAATCGATGCGCCTACTGTGCGATTCCGCTGATTAAAGGCAATCATATCAGCCGGCCACCCGAAGAAATCCTCGATGAGGCGGAACAGCTGGTGCAATCCGGTGCCAGAGAGCTGATCTTGGTGGCACAGGATACCACGTTTTACGGACATGAGCTCGGTTCCGGTACCAATCTCGCAGGTTTACTCAACGGGTTGAACCGAATCGGGCAACTCAGGTGGATACGTTTATTATATACCCATCCGGCCCATTGGAACGACGAACTGATCGAATGTGTCGCGGAACTGGATAAAGTCGTTAACTATATAGACCTGCCCATCCAACACATCAACAACCGGATTTTGCAGCAAATGGGCCGCAAAGTGACGCGAAAACAGATCGTAACCCTTTTACAAAAATTACGCCGGCAGATTCCCGGCCTGGCCCTGCG
>CAZSOP010000012.1:0-21882 GCA_964608385.1 uncultured Cytophagia bacterium | reverse complement strand
GGCGATATCCCGCCGCATTGCGAATTCCGGGCTCAACAGAGACCTTTACTTCATCGCTCCAGCCCTTTGAGTTGTAGATGCGAATGACATTCCCGGAGATGCGATATTTCAGCTCCTCTTTTTTGTCATCGGTTCGGACAAGGCCGGAAAGATTTTGAGATGATGAGAGGGGGTCTGAAAAACGCAGCTCAATATACTGTGTTTCACCCTGCCGGGCCGAAGCCGATATCAGTTTAAAATCGCTTTGCGCCGATACCGGGATGACACGTTCACCTGCCTTGTCCACGCCAATGGGCCGGCCGCTCCATTCGAGCCGGACAAATGAGGAGTCCTTTTGCCGTTTAATGCCTTTAATCGTAAAGATGTGATGGCGCTGATCGTTGCTGTGCTGCCATCCGATGTCGAGTGCCCGCTTTTCCTGTTTTGCGGTTATCATTTTTTCCACATCTGCCGCAAATTCAGCGTCTGCAGTAACGATTTCCCCCTTGATGCGCTGAATTAACGGCTGGTCGGAACGGGGGGTCTCAAGTCCTTCAATAGAAAGTTCAAAAGAGGGTTCGATCGTGGCAAAGGAGAAGCGAAACGTTTCCTGACCGGCAAAAACCTCCATAAAGCGCTTTAAATGAAGTGTCGCCTTATAGGACTGACCAGCGGGTAGGCGTTTCTCCGGCCTGAACTCAAGCGTTCTCGTTCCGGTCCAGACCGCTATACCGTCGATAGAGGGCTTGAACTCAAAAGGTGACTTTGTCGGTTGCTGAATATTGCTTGAATCGGCAATATCGGCAGCGAACTGAACGCGAATGGGACTGATTCGCGAGATAATCCCGGAAGTGTAGGCGGATATCAGGGTGTGTTCAGTGTCACCACTCTTTTCTTCCTTTTTCTCACAAAAACAAAAGAGAGAAAAAACCAAAAACAGCAATAACAAAAAACGAATTTTATTCATTTTATCTTTCCTCAATCTATTCATTATCAACAAATTAATTCAACAACCATTGAATCGGATAAATATCCTCATTTCAGGATGGTGATTCGGGAAATGTTTTATTTTTTTTGCAACAGCCATAGCATCGATGCCGGTTACCCGACACTTAAATCGGGATGCGATGAGAACGGAGACAGCACCCTTGCCGCAGCCGAGGTCGAGGACACGGCTGTCAGAGGAGAGCGGCAAGCTATCGACCGCTTTCAGAATATCCTCAACCGAGCTGCCCAAAGCCCAGAGATCCTGGAGCAGATATGGCATGTACGGCAGCAGCTGTTGATCTGTTTCCAAAGAATCAGAAATGAGCTTTTGGGTTTTATCGGACATGGGGTATTTTGAATATGGATTCGTGAAAAAACAATTTATCTATCGCTCCGGTTTTTCGATATGAGGGATAAAAGCAACCTTTGGATTCATGCATTTGCGTTGTTGATTATCTTATAATAAAGGAATCATTCAAATAAAAACCTTACACTGTTTCTCCGGCAGAGGAGATAAAAAAAATTATTTTCACCTCTCTGAAGATATATACACTCATCAGATTTAAACTACACAAAGTCTCATTATTTCGCAACTTTTATTTCAATGTTTCCCCTCACTCTTGTCCAAAATAGATATAGTCCCGAAAAAGATAACCACCGAGTTCTTGGCGCAGCCGTTGGCCGCAACCAAATTATCATGACCGCTTTACCGTGACAGGGATATTGCTTCTCTGGAAAATATTGCATAAAGACTTTTTATCAGGCTTTTCTCTGGTTTCTCCGTGGTGAATTTTCCGACCTGTTTTGTAATTTGTCTGTAAAACCCTGGAAATCCAGCATTCTGATTTTCTTAACTATTTTGGACAGCTATAGTTTCCCCATAAAAAATTTTATAGGGTTTTTAAGGCTTTGACATTTTCGAGCCCGGCCAAGCCGGTTTTTGCTCATTGATCATCCCGGTCCTGATCGATCAGACCCGGCCTTTTCAGGGGTTTTGAGTTATTATCCATTTTGATACGGTAGTGACAATATACTGTTGCAAAAACAACACACCTAAATCAAACCATCTACACATAAACCCATTAAAAACACCAATAAATATCTTGAGCGCAATTTTGGCATGTGATTTGAATACATTCAGTTAAAACTGGATGGCGGATGGCCCTTTCAGATAATATTTTCAGGAAGGTTTAACCAAAATCCTGATCCATTGTCCTTAACACTATCCGAATCCCCCTGGAAAAGAAATTGAGATTTTGACAGTTAAAAAAATAGAACATGGACAAAGGATCCATTAATGGATTCACTTTCAGTAAAACAGATGATGAAAGCCTGTATTTTTTAAAGCTTTTATTGTTTTTTTGCAGCGATTTTCATACACTTAACCAGGCAAAAAACAATAAAGGGGTTATCGACAGAGATGAAACTCACATTCACTCTGCTCTTGGCTTTGACCATAACTGTCCATGCCGCCAATGACCGGGATCATTTACCTTATACCGCCGTCCAGGTTCATAAAAACACGGTCAAACTCTATACGATTGATATTGATCAGGATGGTTATGATGAATTTATGGAATTTCATCCGGCCGGGGTCAGACAACAATCACTGCGGATACGCAAAAATATAAGAGGCTCCTCGTATTTTCAGAGCAATTTTGCCAATGCCGTAATCGATCAGCCACCCTATGCTTTTCATGACGAAAACGGCAGGCCGGTGATTATCGTTCCGTTTAAAAAAGGCTTTCAGGGATTTATCAGAGTCATAC
This sequence comes from uncultured Cytophagia bacterium, assembly GCA_964608385.1. Taxonomy (GTDB): domain Bacteria; phylum Zhuqueibacterota; class Zhuqueibacteria; order Residuimicrobiales; family Oceaniaggregativiventaceae; genus Oceaniaggregativivens_A. The sequence continues at coordinate 19,147 of CAZSOP010000012.1, read as the reverse complement.
GCCCGTCAGATGCATCGGGTAAAAAAGAATACCGCATCGGAACGGGTAAAGACCGCAATAACAACAACCACTGGGATTGTAGCATAAATATTATAAACAATTTGGATATCAATCAAGACGGACACGACGATATCCTGATCAATCTATTGTCGACCTATGACCTCGAACCGAGAGCGCTTATCGCCTTTGATATATACAACGGAAAAAGACTGTGGGAATTTGCGCTTGGCGCCGGGTTATATCGCAGGGCGATTCGCATCGGAACCCCTGACAATCCAAGGCTTTTAATGGGAACGGCTGCCTATCACAACGGTGCGTACGCCAACAATCTGACCGACAGTCTATCATATATATTGCAATTCTCACTGGATGGTACCCTTTACAGCGCTCAATCGATGGCGGGTCCGCAAACCCATACGAGAATTAAAGACCCGGATTTCGACGGCGACGGAAAGCTGGAGATCGCCGTGCTTTTGAGCAGCCAAAACTTGGAAAAGAACTGGCCGGGATATTTATCGATTTGGAACGAAAGATTGACCTTTAAAACAAGACATTATACCTTTCCAACGCCCGTGTCCGGGCTGTGCAGCGGCGACATTTACAGCGATGGCCATGATGATCTCTTTATCACTTCCCCGAACGACTTGAGATTATATGTGGTCAGCTCAAAATACGATTCTGTTTTGTCGATCGATCTCCCCCTCCCTCCCGCCTATATTACCCTGATCAACCTCAAGGGCGACCTGAAACCGGAAATCGTGATCACAGACAGCTACCAAAGCATTGTGCTCGATCAAACATTCGATATGATCGCCCATATACCTGCCGGAGGAACCCCTCAATCCATTCACCGGGGATTTGAAAACCCGGCACTGCTGACATTGACGTCGCAGGGTAAAACCACGATTTATAAACTGGAAAAAAATAAAAATCCATTAATATTTCCACAGTCAGTAAAATTCATACTGCTTATCTTTTTTGTTGTTACCCTTGCCGGTGTATATCTCTTCTTCTGCTTCTACCGGCGATCGACAAGCATACGGCAGCTGGAGATGGTGTTTAACCACTTGCCGACCGATATCATTCTAATTGACCGAAAACAGCGAATAATGGCCATTTCAGACACCTTGCAGAGTCGGCTGCAAAAACCAAAATCTGTTTTTATGAAAAGAGATTATAAAGGGGTATTACCGGCGGCGCTAGCCGATCGGGTAGCCCTAATCCTCGATCAACTCGAAAACAAAAAGGGTGATGTTGTAAAAACGGATGCCGAACTCGGGCAGCGAAAACTGGAAATTCAGGGAATCAAATGGCAAGCCATGCCCGGCGCCAGACTCATTTTTATAAATGATGTCTCACTGCAAACCCAATCCGAACGAACCCTGGAATGGGCCGCCATGGCGCAACGGCTCGCGCACGAGATTAAAAATCCATTGTCCATCATCCGCCTCACCCTTGAACGGCTGCAGTTGCTGTTCGAAGAATACAATCCGGAACACGGCGATCATTATCGCGAACAGGTGGATTCAATATACGAAGAGATCGACCGTCTGCGAAAAGCCACGGATGGGTTTATGAAACTGGCAAAAGCGGAACAAATGCATTTTTCCACCTATCCAGTCGAAAAATTGACCAAAGAAATCGAAAAGAAATATGCCGGCAGATTGCCAAAATCCGTATCCTTTCAAATCGTTAACACAAAAAATCTGCCTCGGGTCAAAATGGATCTGGATCAAATGTTGATCGTTTTTTCCAACCTGATCGACAATGCCGTCCGGGCGATGCAGGGCAAGGGAAAACTCTCTCTGGAAGCATCCCTGATGCAAAAAATAAATGCCGGTGAAAGAGGACGATTTGATGATTTTATTGTTTTGGAGCTGAGCGATACCGGCTGCGGCATGGCCGAAGAAGACGTAAAGCGCATTTTCAATCCCTTTTTTAGTAAAAACGCCGGTGGTACCGGCCTCGGTACGGCAATCGCCAAACGAATCGTTGAAGAACACGGTGGTGAAATAACCCTGAAGAGCAAAATCAATACAGGGACAACAGTGCGAATCTCTTTACCGGTCACCGGGAAGGAGCAGAACCATGATGAAACATAAACCTCAAATTCTCATCGTAGACGATGAAAAAAAGCTGTTGGACAATTTTGAGGGGATTCTCAAGACAAAAGCCTACATTACCCATACCGCGTTAACCGGAGGAGAAGCGCTAGACCTTGCTGAAAACTATACGATTGATCTCGTTTTTCTCGATTACCATTTGCCCGACATGACCGGTACAGCCGTTTTGGAACGCTTGTGGCAAAAAAACCCTCTCTTGCCTGTGATTATGATCTCCGAACGGGCAACCGTGAAAAAGGCGGTCAATGCCACCCGGGCCGGCGTTTTGGACTTTCTCGAAAAAGACAAACTCACAGCCCGGTCCATTCTCAATATCACTGAGAAATATCTAAGCGACAGGTTTTCTCAGGCTGAAAAGGCAGAGCTATCGGAAACCTATTTTCAAACTTATGGCATGATCGGTATCGGCGGCTCTATTCGACGAATATACGATATGATCGACAAAGTCGCCCCCACAAACGCATCGGTTCTCCTGCTGGGAGAGTCCGGGACCGGAAAGGAGCTGGTGGCATCAGCCATCCATCGACAGAGTCCGAGAAAAGCGCAACCCTTTATAAAAATCAATTGCGCCTCGATACCGCATGATCTCATCGAAAGCGAATTGTTCGGCCATGAAAAGGGGAGTTTCACTCACGCCTATTCACAGCAAAAAGGAAAATTTGCCCTGGCACATAACGGCACTATTCTTTTGGATGAAATCGGTGATATGGATATCGCCACTCAGGCCAAGGTATTGCGCGTTTTGCAAAACGGTGAAATCACACCGGTCGGGTCGGAAGAAAGTTATTGCGTCAATGTGCGCGTTGTCGCGGCAACCAATCAAAACCTCAGGGAAAAGATTAAAACAAAGGCATTTCGCAAGGACCTGCTGTACCGCCTGAACGTCGTCACATTTGATCTGCCTCCATTACGCGAAAGAAAAGAAGATATTCCCCTGCTGGCAAATCATTTTCTGCAGCACTATTGTGAACGATATAATCGTCCCTTAAAGCGTTTCACATCACGAGCCATGGAGGTACTCTTAAACCTGGACTGGACAGATAATAATGTTCGCGAGCTGGAACACTTTATTGAAAAAACAGTCATTCTTCTTGATGATAAAATCGTCGATCTTGCCGCATTGCAAAAAATTTTTGATCTGCAAAGCTTTGAAACACAAATCCCCCCCGGGCTTACACTCAGAGAAGCGCGCGAATGGTTTGAAAAGGATTTTATCAAAAACCGACTGGTCGCCAACAACTGGAACGTCGCCGCAACCGCTGCATCGATGGGGATCGAACGAACAAACCTGCACCGAAAGATGAATCAATACGGTATCAAAAGGCCTGCTCTATAAGAAAATGGAACGAAATGATCCTCATCAAACTTTCAGTCGAGACATGCAAAGGAACACCACTCGTGCAATTATTCCAGCTCAGCGTTTGCGGCTGCGAATCACACCGACCAAACTAAAAAGCCGGTCATCGACCAGGAACATGATCACACCAGCCGACAACCATTTGGTGGCCGAGGCGATCGGAACGATCTTTTCTGCGCTGTAGAACCATCCGAACGATTTATTTCAACAACAAAATCTTTTGCGATGCCTCATAAAAATCATTTCTGCCCACTGCTCTCAATCGGACAAAATAGACACCGGCGGCCAGACCGACTGCGTCAAATCTTGTTTGATACAGTCCACGATCCTGATGGCCATCTACCAGCACAGCGACGCGCCGTCCCCGAATATCGTGAACGGTAACATCGACATGTGCGGGTGATGACAATTGATAAGGGATAGCAGTAACCGGGTTAAACGGGTTTGGATAGTTGGGCAAAAGGGCAAAAGAAACAGGCGCGTTGAACTTTTCACCCAAAACAGTTGAAACATCGCTTATAGCAAGACTGAGAGAGGTTTGCATGCCATTTGCTGTGACCGTGATGGTCACCATGCCCGGCTTGCTTGGAGATTTATAACAGCCAGTCGAATCGATGCTGCCGTCTGTCGCCGACCATTTTGGAGAAACGCTAAAGATGTTGCCAAATTGGTCATATCCATGAGCGGAAAAATATAAGGTATCTCCCACAACCATCTCCAGGCTGTCCGGCGTTATCACCAGCTCTGCAAGTAGAGGCTCATAAGGGGCGACATAAAACGTATCCCATTCCGTTGTATTGAGCGCTTGAGACGCAGCGCTAACCACCACTCTATTCATTACAGCAGGGTCTGCATTAGTCGGCACCTCAAAAACCAGCGGCAATGACACCGATGTGCTGTCGCCGGCGGCTGCACTGGCCGGAGGTTCCGATATCCAGCTGTTTTGATCGGTAACAGAAATGGTGAATACATCCAAAGGATCATCGAGATTAATAATGCTGACAAAAACGGAATCGCACTCGCCCGCTGCAATATAGAACGTATCCGCATTGGCACGCACCAACAGATCAGCCGGAACGGAAAACCAGGTAGCGACATCAACATTGCCAATAACATCACCGGCAGCGGGGCCGTTCGCACTGCCCCACCAGTTGCCCAATGCATCGACCGTGACGGTGGCATCCAGATTTTCAATGCCGGCTGTTTCGTTTTCTGTAATATTATTGGCCCGGATCAACGGCTCAGAGCCGTTTTCGAGTAAAATACCGGCGCCATGATTTCGGGTGATTTCATTGCCGTAAATCTCGCCTGAGGTATTGGATAAATGCACGCCGGTAAACAAACAGAGCGCATCGGATTCCCGGTTAAAGGCAAAAAATAAATCTTTACAGTCCTCTGTATATATCGATGTACAGTTTTCCAGTAAAACATTGCCGATAATTTTAATTTGTCGACATTTACCGTGTGCATAGATGCCAATGCCGGTGTGTTCGAGTTGCTCGTGTTCTTCGGTGTGGGAGGTGATGTGATTGTCGCGGATCAAAATATCGCTCGACCCGAATACGCTGATGCCCCACAAGCCGTTTTGATGAATGCGATTAAGGTGGGTAATCTCTACATGTTCGCTTCGATTTATATCGATACCCGCCTGGCTGTTGTTGTTACGAATCTGGTTTTCCCGAATCTCCACGTGCTTCATATCCGAAATTTCCATACCGCCATTGCCGTTCTGGATTGTATTTTGAAAAATACACGCTTGTTCGCCCATGGAAAGGGATATTCCTCTATGACCCTGAATAAAGCTGTTCTGTAATATATCGATATGACTGACTGAAATCAGGGAAATCGAGTGGAGGGTATTGGCGCTGATCAGGATGTGCCGGTTGCCCAGACCACTGATCTCATCCAATCTGTTTTTGTTAATGGTCGTCTGCTCACAGTTGATCAGCTCGATATCGGATGCTTCGGCGCTATTTATTTTTTCATTATCCTCAAAGACATTGCGATTGCTGCTTTCCGCTTTGACATCGAACTTTGCATAACCGCTATTTCCTCTTATTAAATTATCATGGCTGTTCTCCAGATAGAGCGTATGGATCAAAGGCAGACCATTAAAGGTATTATCGAGAATTTGATTTTTAGCGGCGTTTGTAAAAGTGACACAAAGCGAAGGATTCTGAATGATATTATCCCGAATCACAGCAGCGGTAGTATTGGCCAGATAGAATCCGGCCAAAAACATATTGTCGACATAATTGTCGCTGATCAGGGCATTCTCCGCACCATCAAGGAACACAGCCGCCGTATTGGCCGCCGCTGTATCCTTGCCGCGAATGCTGAATCCCTTAACGGTAACATCTTTGGCGCTTATACTGACCGTGTGCGATCCTTTTTCGCCCATAATAAAAGTATTGCCGCGCCCTGCCCTGCTCTCCAGAGTAAGCGGTTTATCGATGTGCACCGCTTCGTCAAACTCACCCTGACAAACCATGCAAGTCCCCCCTTCCGGGGTGCGGTCAGAGTTGACCGCCTCATTGATGGTTGTAAAATGATCGCCCTGGTTATAAAAAACCCGGGCAAAGACGAGCGAATCGTTTTGAGCTTTACCTTTGATGTCACCGTCTTCATAGGTCAGGGGCTCCGCCGCTACACCAAAGGATTCGATGTGAAAAGAGCGGGGCTGGTCAATCGCATAGGCGGAAACATCAAAATTGAAATTACAGGTAAGCTTAAACGGCACGCACTGACCGGCACCGATGGTGATTTCGGGTGAAAAAACCACATCAATAGTGCCATTGTCAGCGGAAAAGGTGCCGGAATATACTCTTGATCCGCTCTTGAACACCTCAACCAATGAAATATCATCAGCATCATGGCCGCTACCAGACGCTCTGAAACTGATCTTGTTCAATGACCAGCCATCGGCATTGCTGGCACAGACCAAAAAGGGCAGTTCAATAAGCATATTGTTTTCTTTGATTTTCACCGGGCAATAAACCTGTTTACCGATACTGCCGCTAACCGATAATTCGATTTGATCAAAATTGGCGGTCACCTTCTTATCGCTGTCCATATTCAATGTCTGTTTCGGACTGGTGCCGCTGGCATCGCCGCTCCAGCTGGTAAAAGTCCAGCCGTTCTCCTCATTGCCGCTGGCGCTGATATTGACCTGGTCGTTTCTTTTATATGAATGAACACCAACACCTGGTGTCGTGCTGCAACCGTTGCTAGCCGCTTCAGGCGGATAAACCGACATGGTTAGGTCAACACCACCGCAGGGCCATGCCGGGATCAGGCGAAGGATAAACCCGGTCTCACTTCCGTCTACCACTCCGTTGACCACCAGTCCCCGCAGGATAAAAAGCAAAAAGCCGGGACACCCAAAGGAAAAGCGGTCGTCATCAGGGATCATTTTTGCAAGAGGCTGATTCAAGCGGATAGAATGATCGTCTGCAGGAAGCTTGTAGGATACGAAATTGAGCCCCTTATCAAAGGCATAGGCCGGACCGGACAAAATCATGCCATGGTCTGGTTCAAAACGCTGCGGATCATATAGTTCAGCATCCCAGGCATAGGTTTTCAAGCCCTCTCCGGGTATGGTGATACAAATAGTACCATTGAGGATATCCATATCCTGTGCCACTGTATCCGATGATACATAGGCCAGGTCGAGGTACTGTAAATCGGTGGAATCCGAATAATCATAGATATTGAGCCAGGCCTCATTATGAAAAATATCGTTTCTCAATAGGGCGACATAGTTGTCATCGATAAACCGTACCCGGTGCGGTTTTTCATCCCAGGTACCGATTTCATCCAGGCCTGTCATATTACTGGGCTCTGTGATGTCGATAATATGCACTCCGGCCATAGATGCATTCCAGGGATTATAACAGCCAACGAATAAAAGGTTTCGCTGCGGCTGAATTTCCAGGTCGACACCGGTCGACCTTAACGCAAAGGTCGATACGTTTTCCGGATTTTCCACATCGCTGATATCATAGACCGCTACCTTTTTGACCTCCTTTTGAATCAGCCAGGCATAATTTTCTTTAAAGGCCATATCCACGATAGCAGCACCGGTTTCAATGGTCGAAACCCATTCAGGTTGTTCGGGTTGCTTCAAATCATAAATATTAAACGCAGCGGGCTCGAATCCGCCATTGCCGTGAGTAATGAAAAGCCACTGCCGGTGATGAAAAATTTTATCGCCACCGTCCAAAGCAATGGTATTACGGATCGATGGAAAAGCCGGATCGCCGGCAAGATCATATATAATAATTTCCCGGTTATGTTTATCAACTGCATACAAATAGTCACCGGCCTGGGCCATACCGGAGGTAATCCGTTCACCGTTCTCCCAGCCGCCGAATTCACCAACCTTGCTGATATCGGCCGGAAAAATAGAAGGCGCCTCTCCGATATCGACCAGATGCAGCTGACCGTTATTTTGATCTATGACAACAGCCACGATTTTACCGGGATAATCGGGATGATCGTTGATAATCTCCAACCCACCCGAATTTGCGCTGTCAGCGACCTGTTCGGAAAGCTCGTAGATGTAATTTATGTGGCCGATACTTGTATCGACCCGCACCAAACGAAAAAAGCCATCCAACCAGGGCGCCGCAAACCACAGCGAGCCAATGCCGGGTTGTGAATAGGAATCGAACGCAATGCCATAATGACGGTGGTCGGGTTGATCGTATTCCTTTAGCGTCTCACCGGTTAAAGCATCGATTTTCAGGGTGTGCCCCTTATTGGAATTAGTTGAATAGATGACATTTTCGCCGGAATCATAAGCCAGTCCGCGGTGTGGCAGATGCCCTTCATTATAGATTCTGCTGCTGCGTGAAAAATCAGTGGGATCGATCTTGTCTATATAGCTGTTGGAGCTGGCCAAAATGTGACTGCCGTCAAAGGCCAGATCGCGATATCCCAGCCCTTCCACGCCTTGCGCAGCAGAACCCAGATGCGTGCCATCAAACGCATAGGAATCAAAGTAATTGTTGCCGAGATCATCGCCGGCAGTGACGATAAATTTATGATCCACAACGGTAACGCCATAACTCGTATGATTCGATAAAAGCTCGATGGTTTGCAGAATCACACCGCGTCCAAGCAGGCTCGATTTCTCCTCGGTCATGAGGTCGTAAGGATTGGATTTTGTGGAATTCAAATCAAAACCAAATCCCGGCACGGTTTGAAGCAAAACCAACATGAAAATCATGAATACCCTGTACATACCTTCTCCAAATATTTATTATCTTTTTATTGAAAAAACTTTATAGACAAAACAATGATAATGGGGCGCTTGTATTTAAGAAAGGCCATAATCTAAGCGATTGGAACGATGCAGAACCACGAGGCTATAACCAAAAGGCAAATAAAGTTTATCCAAATCAATATTTGAATCTTATTCAAATTCAAAAGCTTGTATAAATCCATTTCCTCTTTATCTGTATAATATAATAAAATCAATGTAGTGTACCAATAAAAGCCCAAATATTCAAGGAAAAACCGAACAATTTTAAATTAAAAGCGATTTCCATAGTGAAATAACATTATATATTGGAAAATCGGTTAAATCACGAATGAATAGATTACGCTGTGGGACGATCTCTCCACCTTTGTACCAAAGGGAACGACAAATGCCTTTCTATCTGTCTCTTTCGATACTGACAAGAATTTAAATTCCCCTTACCCATTTTATCTATAGAAAATTGATTAGCGTCACAATATCACATTTACTCACACATTACCTTTTAACAACCAATGCAAAGACCACTTCCACTTTATAATCATACCTTTCAAAAAACCTTTAGAGGGGAGGTTGTATCATGAACAAACGGGCCATTATCATTCTCTTTGTTTCTCTACTGTCCTTATCCATAATCGGCTCCATATCGGCGCAAAGCAGTTGCAATGCCGACTTTTATGCCAAACCGACCAGCGGCTGCAACCCTCTAACCGTAACCTATTACGACGATTCAAACAATGCAGTATCCTGGAACTGGAGTTTTCCCGGCGGAACACCCTCCAGCGCCAGCGGTCAGGGACCGCACAATGTCGTCTACAACACACCCGGTACCTATAATGCAGGCTTGCAAATCAACTGCAAACTGGGGTCCGACCAGGAAATCAAGTACAAATTTGTTAATGTAACCGATTGTTGTGAGCCGGATTTTTCGGCACAACCCCGAACCGGTAAAAAACCGCTCACCGTGGTATTTACCGATCAATCTACTGGTGCCGATTACTGGCACTGGATTTTCCCCGGCGGTACCCCTTCGGAAACCAAAGGTCAGGGCCCGCATACCGTTCGCTATGATAATGCCGGACAATATGATGTGACGCTTGAAATCGGCTGTTCGGGTAATATTACCGACACGTTGACCAAACCCGATTACATCGACGTCAAGGAAGGAGAGTTACCCTATGACTTTGGCGATGCACCGGACAGTTATAGCACAAGTATCAACAACAACGGCGCCCATCATACCATCGTTCAGGGAATGTTCCTGGGTCAGTCCGTTGACGGTGAAATAGATGGCTTGCCCGGCAAAGAGGCGAATGGCGACGACAAGGATGGCATCGATGATGAAGATGGCATCAAGTGGCCGGATAAGATCTATCGCGGTGAAACAATTCAAGTCAGCGTTATCGCGTCTCAGAACGGCAATCTCAAAGCCTGGATAGATTTCGATCACAATGGCAAATTCGATCCTTCTGAATTGGTCATAGACGGCCAAGTCGGTTCAGGTGAGAATACCATGAATATCCTCATTCCGGAAGATGCAGAGGACGGGGTAACCTACAGCCGTTTTCGTTACAGCGCCTCGGAAATCATCGGTCCCAGGGGACCGGTTTTCGGCGGTGAAGTCGAGGACGCCATCATAGAAATATTCCCCCTGCCTTTTTACGATTTCGGCGATGCGCCCGACGGTATTCTCGCCTACAAGGGAAGCTGGCTTGAATTCACATCGGAAGACGTTATGGGTGATTTTACCACCTGCGGCACCTATAGCAGAATACGCCACGGCAACCGCGGCACGCGCTATTTCGGCGATTCGGTCGATTTTGAGAGCGACGGTAATGGCGGTTGTTGTGACTGCGGTTACGATCAGGACGAAACCTACGGCGATGGCGATGCCGGTCTGACCCTCGGCAACGTCTACACCATCGTTGGTAACGACTATACCGCCAGACCGGTCTTTGTCGGCGGTTATTCAGAGAATCAAATGATAAATTGTGATGTGGCGCAATGGGGCCGCCATCTCGACCTCCGTTTTTACGTCGATTCTGAAGATGGCGCCTATGTCAATGTTCTGATCGATTGGAATCAGGATGGCACCTGGAATACAGGAGGGAGATGGTGGCATTGCGATATTTTCGAACCGCCCCATATCGATGAATACGTATTACAGGATTTTTACGTTCCACAGGGAAGAGGCTCCCTGGGAAACCTCCTGGCACCGGATTTCCGCGTTAGTGCTCCTCCCGGATACAAGTGGATGCGGTGCACCATTACCGAATCACCTGTAGATAACGAGGACTGGACCGGCGCCGGCGAATTCAGCGACGGTGAAACCGAGGACTATCTCATCTATATTTCCCGCGATTTTCACCGCGATTACGGAGATGCACCCGATGGCAATCCGGCCTATCCCTTTATGGATCCGGACATTACCGCCAATTTCCCCACCTGTCCCGCAGAAGGATCGAACACCATCCGTCACGGCAACGATAGCGGTTATTTTAACATGTTTTTCGGTTGTCCGACCTGTCAGCCCACTATCGAGCCCTCCGGCCAACGCGGCATGTGCAGACATGGCTACAATCAGGACGATGACCGCTCCCTTGTCGCGACCACACCCTATACCATCCGCGGTACAACCGATACCGCCCATGTTGAGGTGGAGTACAAGGGACGCGACAATATCTATTACGATATCGGCCGCGTTTGCCAAATGGCGAGCTGGGGCTGGAACAATCTCAATATCGCCTGGGTCAATCAATATCCGGATCGGTATGCTTATGTCAATGTGCTGATCGACTGGAACCAGGACGGCGAGTGGGCAGGCGCATCTTCCTGTGATGCCGGATCGGCTCCGGAACACGTTCTGCAAAACTACCGCCTGCCACCGGCAGCGAGCTCATCCTCGCTACGGGGGCACAGGCTCGATCCACCACCCGATTTCAGAATCGGCCCCAATTCAGGCTATGTCTGGGCCCGCTTTACCATTTCACCGGAACCCATTCCCCTGCCCTGGGACGGTACCGGCGATTTTGAAGATGGTGAAACCGAAGATTATCTTCTCAAGGTCCAGGGAAATGAATACCTGATGGATTTCGGTGATATAGCCGGTCTTTTTACCAGTGCCCGCGACAATGGTGCAAACCATTTAATAGAGGCCGGTTTTCATCTCGGCGCTCTCATCGATAGCGATAATGATGGGCAGGAAGACGATAAAGCCGAAGGTGACGATAAAGACGGCACAGATGATGATGACGGCGTCGAATTCAAAACACCATTGATTCCCGGTTCACCGGCGGAAATCGCTGTTACCGCTTCCAAAGCCGGTATCCTCAACGCCTGGATCGACTTTGATCGCAACAGCACCTGGGCCGATGATAACGACCATTTTCTCCAGGATTACCAACTCGAGGCCGGTGAGCAAAATATCACGTTTATGGTACCCGCAAGCGCTGCACCGGGCACCACTTTTGCACGGTTTCGCCTCAGCAAGGTGACCGGACTTTCTTACTCGGGCCCCCGGTTCTCGCCGGCACCACAACAGGATCAAACCGAACTGCCCCCGGTCGGAGAAGTCGAGGATTATACCGTTGAAATCGAGGCGGTCGAACAGGATTATGATTTCGGCGATGCACCGGATCCGAATTATCCGACGCTGGCAGCTCATAACGCCGCCTGGCATATCATCGATCCGACACTCTATATGGGCAACAAAATCGATGCGGATGCAGACGGACAACCCACCGCTACTGCATCCGGCGACGATGCCGACGGTGTGGATGACGAGGATGGCGTGCAGTTCCTCAATGACTGGGTAGCCGGCGATTCAGCGCTCATCAACGTTACCGTTTCGGATTCCGGATTGCTCAACATGTGGGCCGATCTGAACCAGGACGGCGATTGGGCCGATATGGATGAACATATGATCAACGACGAATGGCTAAACGCCGGAACCCATACCTTGCAAGTACTCATCCCACGCAATGCCCTGTTCGACAGCTGCTGGGTAAGGTTTCGCTTTAGCCGGCAGCCCCATCTCAATTACAAAGGTCTGGCTCCGGACGGCGAAGTGGAAGATTATGTCGTACCTGGTAAAACAACAGACATCCATAGGAGCGAAACCGGACTGCAGATACCGGAAACCTGTCAGTTGTGGCAGAATTATCCCAATCCGTTCAATCCGAGCACGGAAATTCGCTATGATCTGGCGCAAAGCGCTGAGGTAAAACTGTCTATTTGTAATGTCAAGGGTCAGATTGTCAAAACACTTGTCTACCGGAACATGCCGGCAGGACGGCACCAGGTTCAATGGAACTGCAGAAATGACGCCGGGCGAGCAATGCCCTCCGGTGTCTATTTCGCCCGCCTGCAGGCCGGTGCCTATGTCAACACCATCAAGCTGTTGTTTCTTAAATAAAAAACAATCCGAGTCGGAACAGAACGGCAGAATAGAGCTCTGCCGTTCTGTTTACGTGTTGGTCCCAAAAATTTTCAAAAAGGAGGGTTACTTTGCGAAATATTATGCTGCTTGTTTTTTGTTCCAGTCGCTTGCTCCTTTCTCAGATTATTATCGACCACACCTGCACCGACATTCGCCAAATTCCCCAAACCGCCATCGAAAACGCCAAAACCACCCTTCATATCGGTTATGGGCACACTTCCCATGGCAGTCAAATCACCGATGGCATGAGCGGCCTGATCCAGTTTGCCAATAACGGCGGCAAGGGGCTGGATTTGCCAAACGATATATTTGCCTTTAACAACGGCGGAACAAACAACGCCCTTGACCTGGAAGAGGGCGACGGCTATGGCAACGGCTGGCTCGATCACGATTGCGGCTATTATCCCGATTGGGTCAACGAAACAAGGCAGTATCTCGATGCACCCTCGCACTCGGATGTCAACGTCATCATGTGGTCGTGGTGCGGTCAGGCATCTCATCGTTCCGAACAGGAAATGATCGATACCTATCTCGCACCGATGACACAACTGGAAACGGAGTATCCCGACGTTACCTTTGTTTATATGACCGGACACGCCGACGGCAGCGGTTTACAGGGAAACCTGCACCAGCGCAACCAGCAAATCCGCAGCTATTGCCAACAAAACGGCAAAGTACTGTACGATTTCTACGATATTGAATGCTATGACCCGGACGGTGTCTATTACGGCGATCAAAACGTCGATGACCAGTGCAATTACAACGGTGGCAACTGGGCCATTGAATGGCAAAACTCGCATACCCAGGGCGTGGACTGGTACCAGTGCGGCTCAGCTCATAGCCACCCCCTGAATGCCAATCAAAAAGCCTATGCCGCCTGGTGGCTCTGGGCCCGCCTTGCCGGCTGGAGCGGCCCGGTCGAGGACGACACCGCACCGAGCGTGCCGCAAAATCCGCTTGCAACCGCAATCAGCCAAACCCGTATCGACCTGAGCTGGGATGCATCCCAAGATGCTGAATCCGGTGTGACCGGCTATCGAATTTACCGGCAAGGATCGCTGTTGACCACCGTCAGTCAAACTTTATATTCCGACTTGAGCTGTACGCCGGGACAAACCTATGCCTACCGGGTCAGCGCTGTAAACGGTGCCGGCCTTGAATCGGAACAGAGCGCAATAGCGCAAGCAACCACCCTTGAAACATCACAGGAACAGCACACCATTAAACTGCAAAGCCGGAATGAGGTGGATGACAGTTTTCTCTTCGCCGACCACCCAAACAGCAACTATGGCGGTGAAAGCTATAGAAGCGCTATCGACCATTTTGTCATTAGATTCAATCTGCCGGCAATCCTTTCAGGCAAACAGATTCTATCCGCCAAAATCGCTTTTTATGTCTGGAATCAACAAAACTATGCTGAAAATGAATATTTGAATCTCTATTGTATCGACCGACACTGGGAAGAAGATCAGGTCACCTGGACCCATGCGACCACGAGCCAGACATGGACTTTGCCGGGCGGGGACTATGATGCGACCCCGTGCGCACAGATTCCACACCAATCCGGACGCGAAAACTGGGATCACACCTTTTATCCGCCGGCGGAGATTACCGCTCTGGTACAGCAATGGGTTGACGGCAGCCGCGAAAATCACGGCTTGCTGGTTTTAAACAACGGTCAAACTCAAATCGGCTTCAAGGCGAGCGAATATGCAGCCGACCAGCGCCCCTATCTTGAAATCACCTATACAGATGCTGCCATCACCCTTGCCTATGACCTGCAAACGGGCTGGAACTTATTATCGGTACCGCTCAACCGGCAGGATATGTCGATCAGCACCCTGTTTCCGGGTCATTCTTCCCAGGATGCCTATAACTATAACGGCGAGACCTATGACCAAATCAGCACTGTCGAAACGAATCAGGGATTTTGGCTCAAAACGAACCAAAATCAAACCATTGAAATCAGCGGACAGCACTCTACCCAAATAAGTTGTAATCTGCAAAGCGGATGGAACCAAATCGGTTCGCTATCGGTGCCGGCGGATTTTTCCGACCCCATGGATGATCCCGATCAATCCGTCCCCGCTTGTGCTTATACTTATGACCCCCTGTTTCAGAACTATTACCACGTCACGATTCTTGAACCGGCCAAAGGCTACTGGATCTATAGCTACAATGATGCTCTATTGATTATAGCCCCGGGTAATCCCGGACCGCCGGCTACCGGTACCACGCTGTCAAAAACCCCACCACCGCCACCGCAACTGACCGCGATTCCCCATCATCCGCAAAAAAAACCGCAATTATTTCGCCTCTATCCCAGCCATCCCAATCCGTTCAATCCGGTCACCACCATACGATACGATCTTGCCGACGCTGTCGACATAGAGCTCACTATCTATAATCACCTGGGACAGGAAATCGACACGCTGGTTGAGGGATATCAGCCGGCAGGCCGGCATCAGGTCACCTGGCACGCAAACGGGCAGCCAAGCGGGCTCTATTTTTACAAATTAAAATATAAGGAGCAAATCCAACTCGGCAAAATGCTGTTGATCAAATAGTATACCCTGTTATTTGACCAAAGTAAGAGAAATTTTCTTTTGATTTGCCCTGAGCACATCCGGTAATTCTACAGCTTTGCCCAGCATAAATCCCTGCGCCTTAAAAGCCTGCATACAAACGTCTAATTGAGCCTTCCGTCCATAGAGACCTGATGCATCGATGTTCAAACGGGCACTTTGACCATCTTCATCAATCGTCATTTCAATGCTCACCGGACCCAGTTCAGTTGCGATCTCGTTCAGGTGCAAACGTGCACCGGGATAAAGCCAGGTCCGGGGCAGACCGTTGAAAATTTCCAAATTACAGCCACGCTCGAACACCAGCAGATGACGCAGGAGCCGGATAATCTGCGCACTGGCATTGGTTTGCGGTTGGTCGCCACCGATGCGTCCCTTCTCTACCACAGGCATCTGCTCCTCAACCCAATTCAGGGTTGGGGTGGCATGATCGGCAAAAGCAAAAAGCGCATCAACAGCGCGTTGAGGTCTTCCGACCCATAATTCCGCCAGGCCACGGTGAGCGGCAAAGAACGGCCACACCCCGCCTTTCAGCCAACCGCTGTCGATCACCAGGCCCTGAACCAGGTTTTGATCGAAAATTCCCAGCATGCCCCGTATAAAAGGCTGTTCCAGGCCGAACACCTTGCCCGGAAAAATCAGGTGACACATCTGTCCCTGACCGCGCTGCGGATCGGGAATATCGCCGGTGACGTTCATCTTCATGGGTAAATAGACAAAGCCCCGCTCGTTTCGCCGCATATCGCGCTCGGCCGCTGCCTGGAAATACTGTAAAAAGATGTCGTATTCCTGCTGCCATTGTTCGGCCACAGCGGATTTACCGATATATCGCGCAGCCTTTATGGCTGTCTTTAATCCGATCAGGGACCAAAAAACGCCGCCATACTCGGGATTTACGCCCCCTATACCTCCATCCGTCAAGCCCGGCGGAATCAAACCGTAATAGGGCACATCAGCATTTGTAAAGGTTCGCCGCCTCAGCTCTTGTATATGGGCAACAGCCTTTTCCATATAAGGCCAGCGCTCTTGCAGCCATACTTTGTCACCGGAGATGACAGCATAGCGATATAAAAGCCAGATAAAATGCGGCGTTTCGCGATGCAACAGTGACGGCGACATGATCTCCACACGGCCGTTCTCCGTTTGATACTCTATAAAACGGTCTACCGTGTAATCAGCACCCTTAAAATCACCGATTGCCAGCGCTGCATCTGCGTCCCAGATACCATCGCTGGCCCAGAAGCCGCGGTAAACCGTAGGACCGGGCTGAAACTGCGGATATCCGTGCACGATTTCGCGCACCTGGTACAGCGTCCGCATGCTTCCCTGGATCAAGTCCTGTATGCGTTTATCCGGCAAGCGGTATTTTGACCACGGCAACGGCGCTTTATGATTCCAGTAATCAATTGCCTTTTTACGTTCAGATTCGAGATCGGGAAATTGCCCATTGCCGTAATCAAAATCAAAACCGCTGCAAACAATCGCTTCGACCCCGGGCGTATTTATAGGAAAGGAGAGAACCCATTCTCCGTTAACAATGCGTGCGGACTCGGCAGCGGGCCTGGTGACGAGAAAAGGTCGCTCTTGCCAGGTCAGCATATTCTCGTCGGTGTTCCAGTCGAGGCTGCGGCCGCTGTTGATCCTGATTAAGGGTTGATAACCTTCGCCATTAATTTCAACAATCATAGCCTCATAGCGGCCTGGATAGTGTTGTAAGGGGGGTTCGAGGCCGCAATCGATATAGACCTCCGCCCTTGTGGAAAGCTCCCCACCGATGAGCTTGTCACGGACAATTTGCGTTGCAGAGGGAAAAACCCAGATCACATTGATCAGGGTATTGGGATCCTGGGTAATCTCTGCCGCTGAAACGGCGATGCCGAGTTTGCCGTCATTGTCCGTATCTTTGGCACTGAACAGAAAAACCTGTGGCTCGTTTTGTTCACCGCTTTCAAGAAGATCGATTATCCGCTCCTTTGCCCCCTCAACCTCGAGTTTCATAATGCGACTGATTTTGCCTTTTTTGCGGTAACTGTCGCAAAATCCGAGCGCCACTTCTTTTTCCGCCCCCGGTTCAACTTTAATGTCATAGCGAATCGGGCGCCCGGTGCCCCAGGCCACGTTGCGGAATGCAGGATCAGCAGGACGGTCAGGATCGGCCCAGGCAACCGCCCCGACATAACCGTTGTATCGCTCCATACCATAGCGAAAAGGGACAAATTCAGGGGGATAAATACGGCTCGAATCGTACAATGAAAACGTTTCTGCTTTTAATCCGGCTTTTTCCCCCAGCATAATGGTTTCGACAATGGGTATGTGCGCTGCGTAAAGGGATTGCCCGGTCACTCTCAAATCGACATTTTTGAGGTCTACCGATATGGTGGTTTTGGGTTTTGCATAAGGCCCGGGCCCAAAATCATAGGCCAGGTTGCCATGATGATCGACCAGGGATTTATGCCAGTCATCGACATAACAGAGGGGTGTACGCCAGGCATCCGGTGTAAACGGGAGTTCATATGCCGCTACAAGCAGCGGCAAAAACAGGAGAATCATGATAAATTTTGAATTTTTCATCAGCAAACTTTCCGTATTGTGATCAATGCTTTTGGTCTATTAAGATACACAATTCTCCAGAGTTTTCAAATCAAATACGCCAAAAACATCCCGATCGCATGGGCAATGCTATAAAATGGCTGTTGTCAATCCTGCCAGACCGGCCCTGACAACCGTTCTCCCGGTTTCCCTGAAATCATCGCCGATTTCTCTCATTCGTCTATTGTTGCAGACATGGAAGGTCAGGTGATTCCGTGGATGTTTATAAATATGCTAAAAATTGATGGCAAGTTTGGGGAAAATTATTAAATTAAGATATATTCAGCCTGATTGCCGATAAACGATTAAATGATCATTACCTATTTAATCTCAACATATGGTGATTGCAGTTAAACACAAACAGGGAGAAAAATGATGAAAAAGATAGCCATACCGTTATTGCTACTTTTGCTTTGTGCAACAGGCCTTGCAGAGGTCCAGCTCCCGGCGATTTTTGGTAACCAGATGGTATTGCAGCGCGACCAAATAATCACTATCTGGGGATGGGCGGCACGCGGCGAAAAAGTAGTGGTACAATTTGCCGGTCAGGTGCGGAAAACCAAGGCAGATAAGGAGGGTGACTGGAAAGTGGAGTTCAACCCCATGCCCGCCGGTGGCCCCTTTACCCTTCTGGTCAGAGGAGAAAACACCATCACAATCGACAGTCTATTCACCGGAGATGTGTGGATTTGCAGCGGGCAATCCAACATGCAGTGGTCCATCAATCGCTTTGCTTATGCCACAGAAGAAGCACAAAAAGCGAACGATTCTCTGTTACACCTTTTTACCGTGCCC